>JAOUDF010000117.1 GCA_029859385.1 Nitrospirota bacterium | reverse complement strand
GCTGATAGTTCCTCATAAGTGCTCCTTTGACTTGGCGGTTTAAGAAGCATTGAGCCTACAGCAGCTTGCCTCTTAAACGCACCTGCAAAATTGCACTTACGAGTTGAATTCACCAAGATGTAAACTATCAGCGAAGTGCACATAATCGCCGAGTTGACATTTAAGCCAGCCAGCCATGACCTCCTGAAGCATCGTAAATTGAATAATATTATAAGGGAATCCACGCATGATGTCGTTACTTCGCATTATTGGCGTCCAGTGGAGACGGCCATCGCGCAACTTGAGAAGAGACATCACATTGCATGGGATATCGCTTGTGATTGGCTGCCCGTTGATTGAAGGCAAATCTATACCTGGTTTCCATATTTGCAGAACGATCTGACGTGTATCTGGCGCATTCGACAGTGCTTGATATGCTCGTTCGATCTGATCCAGGCCAAATTCATGTCTTAATCTAAAGCCATATGCGCCATGACAGAAATCGCTAGCGCCCGTATACTTAGACAAACTCGGATTCCAGTAATTAAGTACTCGACTCTCGTTATTCCCCGTGATAATCCAGATAAACTCAACAAGACCAAATGCCGGATTATAGGGTGGGCGCCGAGACAGTATCCACCGTTGGCGAGGATCTTCTATTCTTAAGACACATGGCAATATCTCACAAGTTGTTCCATTTCTACCTATAGGCTCAAAATCCGGGTGTTCAACAAGCGCCGTAACAGCTTGTTGCCATACAAGGTCAGCACTTGCGGCACAAAAGTATCTCATCCCTCTCCCGTGATGCTTGTTGTCTCAATTTGATGAACACTAAGAAATGCCTGAACTGCTGATGATAGTCCCCACTTTTCTGGGAATGACGGTGTGGGAATAGATCCGGAAGTGCGATAGACCTGTTTAATCTTCACGCGCCCGCTCTTGTCTTTAATCTGCGGGTGCGAGACACGTGCGTACTTTCCAACTTCACAAAAAAGGTTCTGGCAGTCGATCAAGTGAAGTGGTCTACCAAATAAACTCTTGAAATCTAGTTCTAACCTTTCAAATTCAGACTCCTGCTTCTCCATCATAATGTGAATAATGTCTTCATCTGAATAAGCTCCCCTATCAGAAAAACACTTGACTATTCCATCACGCGCACCAGGACCAGCAATGACGAAATCTGCTTCTGAAAAGTTCGTGAGCCCGCTATAATTTATGTCAGTTGCATACTGGTAAGCAAGAAAGGGGCCGACAAGAGGATATGAAATCAGCACGTCATAGAGTTGAGCCATTGAACGAGACGACATAACATGCATGGCGACATTTCGCTTCATCATGTACTCAAGTAGTTTCAGATGATTCTGATGCTTTCTTTCATAGGAAAATACACTTTTCCCGGATGTCATGATATATGCAGCAGAATAGATAGATGTGCCATTTTGAAAAACTGCACTCAAGACCCTGTCATACTCTTGAAACGAATACTGACTCCATGAGAGTTCACCCAATGCGTCCTCCAGAAGCTGCCATGTTTCTATCTTATTGAATAGCTTATACAATAGAATTCTGAAGAGCCTATCCTCATCCGAGCGCATATGCGCAACGTCGGGATTGATTATGTTGGCAATCAAAAACTGACTCACCCTATCCAACACTCTGTAAGCATTGGTAAATTTATACCTACCAATTACAGGGTCCTTGGTCCAAGGTGCTTCCTTTCGTAGCAGCCGATTAAAGAAGACATTCTGACGCTCAACTGCAAAGCGCCAGTAGACATCATAAACTGGCGTCTTGCGTAGCTTATCTTTGACTAGAATATTCATTGACTTACTTTTTCTCACCCTTGCTTCCCTCACTTAAGGCGCAAATGGCCTCTTGGATTTTCGACATCGCCCGATGCTTTGCATTGTCCCCTTTGCCTGTCTCCAAGACAAGACACTTTTGTATATTCTCTTCACTAACAGCTAATCTATTGTAAGTCTGGCGCTTTCTCTGCCATGCAATTGAATTTGCTTCGTCATCTCTCAAAGGAATTGCGCTATCCACCAGGAAGACGATGTCAGGTCGTATTGAACCCCATGCGTTTTTTTCAATATCAATCATGAGTTGCAGTTGTGATTCACTCACACCATCATCGAGCCCATAGACATAAGTAGACCACCAGAACCGGTCCAATACTACCCACTCACCGTCCTGGAGTGCAGGTTTTATTTCTAATTCGATTGCATCAACGTGCGCAGCAATATGCAGGAGTTGAAGAGAACAAGGGGCAATTTTGGGCACCCCAAACGTAGAGCTATGAAAGTGGTGGAGCCTATATACCAACTCTCCAAGCGTCCCCTGCTGCCTCCCGGGGAATTGACAATGTCTGACAGATTGATAATTGTGGCGGAGTAAAACACATAACTCATTGCTCAAAGTTGTCTTGCCAGCCGCATCCACACCTTCAAAGACAATCAGCCTTCCTCTATTTGCTTTCATATATCAACTCTGCATCAACCTCGCCTGACAGCGTTCTGTTATTTCGCTTAGATTACGCTAAAAATTAGCACGCCAGAAATATTACTCCGAGTAATTACTCAAGTTCAACTATTATCACCCTTCCGCCCTTCCACCAAATCGACCTTTCTATTGCATCTCCCCCGTATTTTGGCTAGTATCCGGAAGAGCAATTCTGGCAGACAGGCTGAAGGTTTTTATGAGCTATCCCGGTTTTTTCATTACCTTTGAAGGCATCGACGGCTGCGGAAAGACGACCCAGCTCTCCGTGCTGGCGGACCATTTGTGCGGCCTGGGCATTGCGGTGACGACGACCCGCGAGCCGGGCGGCACGGCCATTGGCACGCGGATTCGGGAGATTCTGCTGCACCGGGACAACGTGCACCTGAGCGCGTCGGCGGAGCTTCTGCTCTATGGCGCGGACAGGGCGCAGCATGTGGCGGAGGTTATTATCCCAGCGCTGAGTCGCGGCGACGTAATCCTCTGCGACCGGTTCTCCGACGCGACTATCGCCTATCAGGGGAGCGGCCGGAAGCTGCCGATGGAGACCATCGAGGGGATTATCGGCTACGCGGCGCAGGGGATCGCCCCCGACCTTACGCTGCTGCTGGATGTTGACGTAACCGTGGGACAACAGAGGGCGCATCGACGGGGAGTGCCCGCAGGGGCGTCGGACGACCGTTTTGAACGGGAAAAGATCGACTTCCACGAAAGGGTCCGGGAGGCCTATCTCGCCCTTGCCCGCCGGGAGCCACAGAGGATTCGGGTAATCGATGCATCGCCATCGCCGGAGGCTATTACCCGCGAGGTGCAGTCGGTGGTGATGGATGCCCTTGCCGCCCGGGGTTTTGCGTTTACGGTGTAAGTTTTCACGGTTTTTCGTCATTCCGGTGAAAACCGGAATCCAGTTTTCACAAAATACCAAACCGCTGGACACCGGTTTTCACCGGTGTGACGGCTTTTTTGCAAGACGAACACAAATCATGTCATTTCAGAAAATCATCGGCCATAACAGCGCGAAAAAGATTCTCCTCGGCGCCTTTGAGCACAACCGCGTGGCGGGCACCTATCTCTTCTCGGGTCCCGAAGGGGTGGGCAAGCGGCGCGTGGCCCTGAGCCTGGCCCAGCTTCTCAACTGCGAGAACCGCACGAGTGACCCGCTGGACGCCTGCGGTGAGTGCCGCCCCTGCAAAAAGATTCGGGAAGGGGTGCACCCCGACGTCTTTACGGTAAGCCCGGAAAAGGCGGTGCTGAAGATCGAACAGATCAGGCAGGTCCTCGACGTGATGGCCCTGCAGCCCTACGAGGCGCGGCACCGGGTCGCCATTATCGACTACGCCGACACCATGAACGATTCGGCGGCCAACGCCTTTCTGAAAACGCTGGAAGAGCCGCCGGCGAACTCGCACATCATTCTGATCTCCTCGCGCCCTTCCGCCCTCCTCCCTACCATCCTTTCCCGTTGCCAGGCCGTCACGTTTCAGCCGCTGTCGCTGCCGGAGGTGAAGGAGGTGCTGGCGACGGAAGGGACCGATCCCGAGCAGCTGGACTTTCTGGCCGCGCTGTCGGAGGGGAGGCCGGGCCGGGCCCTTTCGCTGGTGGGAGGGGAAGAGGAGCAAAACCGCCGCGAGGCCCTTTCGATCCTGGGGATGGTCCCCTGGGAGAATACGGCCTCGGTCTCGGCCTATGCCGAAGTGCTGGCCAAGGAACCGGTGGAGTCGGTGGTGTCGGTGCTCCGCTGGCTTCATTCCTTTCTCAGGGACCTGGCGGTCTTTGAGGCCTCCGGCGACAATTCCCTTACCACCAATACCGATCTGTGGTACGATATCGAACGGTTTGGCGACCGGTTCCGCGGCATATATGTGCTTGCGTGTCTCGGGATGGTGCACGAAACCCTTGAAGGGTTGCGGCGCAACGCCAACCGACAACTGGCCCTGGAGGCCCTGTTCATAAAGATGAGTGAACCGGCACATAATCCGGTCTAGATTGCACTCATTGTCCCACCCTCACCCTGCCCTCTCCCTGAGGGCGAGGGAACGATCAGCCCCTCCCTTTCAAGGGGAGGGTCGGGGTGGGGATGGGTTAAATAGTTAGGAGAAAAATGCCTGAAATAGTCGGAGTAAAATTCAGAAACGGCTGCAAGATATACGACTTTGACGCCAATACCCTGGACCTGGCTCCGGGCGATACGGTGATCGTCGATACGGAAAACGGCCTGGGGTATGCCCGGGTAGCCACGGAGAAACGGCCCGCGGACGGCGAACAATCGCGCCGCTCGTTCAAAAAGGTGGTCCGCCGCACCACCGACGATGACATGAAGCAGCTTGAACGCAACCTGGCCCAGGAAGAGCGGGCCCTGCGTATTTGCCAGTCGCGGATCGCCGAGCGGGACATCCCGATGAAGCTGGTGGGCACGGAGATCACCTTTGACGGCAACAAGACAACCTTTCTCTACACCGCCGACGGCCGCGTCGATTTCCGCGACCTGGTGAAGGAGATGGCGTCCCACCTCCACACCCGCATAGAGATGCGCCAGATCGGCGTGCGCGACGAGGCCCGGGTTATCGGCGGATACGGCCCCTGCGGCCAGCAGCTCTGCTGCACCACCTTCATTACCGAGTTCGAGCCGGTCTCAATAAAGATGGCCAAGGAGCAGGGACTGGCGCTGAACCCCGCGAAGATATCCGGTGTCTGCGGCCGCCTCATGTGCTGCCTCGCCTTTGAGTACGAGGGCGGTGGGTGCGGCAGCGGTGGTGGTCACGGCGGCGGGAGTTGTGGACATGGCGGCCACGGCAGCGGACATGGGGGCGGTCAACCGTGTCATACTCCCCAGGCTGCGCCCCAGGCGCAGGCCCCGCAGAAGGGACAGGAAGGCGCCGGTCGGGAAGGGCGCGAGGAAGGCGAAGGCAAGTCGAAGCGCCGGTGGTGGAAGCGAAAGAAGAAAAAGAAAGGCGGGGGGGAGACAGGTAACGCATGAGCAAGCCATTTTACGTAACGACCCCCATTTACTACGTCAACGATGTACCGCACATCGGTCACGCCTACACCACGGTGGCGGCCGATATCATGGCGCGCTACAACCGCATGTGCGGCCGGGAAGTCTTCTTTCTGACCGGCAGCGACGAGCATGGACAGAAGGTGGAGAAGGCTGCCATCGCCGGCGGTGAAACCCCGCAGCAGCTGGCCGACCGGGTGGTGACGCGATTCCAGGACCTCTGGAAACGGCTGAACATCAGCAACAACGACTTTATCCGCACCACCGAGGATCGCCATAAAAAGGCGGCGCAGCACCTCTTCAAACATGTGATGGACAAGGGGGATATCTACCTCGGCGCCTACGAGGACTGGTACTGCACCCCCTGCGAAACCTTTCTCACCGAGCTGCAGCTGGTCGAAGGCGCCTGCCCCGACTGCAAGCGTCCTGTCGACAAAATCAAGGAAGAGAGCTACTTCTTCCGCCTCTCCAACTATCAGGAAGCTCTCCTTAAATATTACGAAGAGCACCCCGACTTCATCCGCCCCGAATCGCGCTACAACGAGATCGTCAGCTTCGTGAAGGGCGGCCTCCGCGACCTTTCGGTGAGCCGCATGAGCTTCTCGTGGGGCATCCCGGTGACGGGGCACCCCGAGCATGTAATCTACGTATGGTTCGACGCCCTGACCAACTACCTGACCTCCGTGGGGTATCCCGACGACATGGCCCGCTTTGAAGGCTCATGGCCCGCCGACCTGCATTTGATCGGCAAGGATATCCTCCGTTTCCACGCGGTCTACTGGCCGGCCTTTCTCCTCTCCGCCGGGCTGCCGCTGCCGAAGCGGATATTCTCCCACGGCTGGTGGACGGTCGAGGGCGAAAAGATGAGCAAGTCGAAAGGGAACGTGGTCAATCCCCACGACGTGATAGACGCGGTGGGCGTGGATGCCTTCCGCTACTTCCTCTTCCGGGAGGTCCCCTTCGGCCTCGACGGCGACTTTTCCACGAACGGGCTGATCGGGCGGATCAACAGCGACCTGGCCAACAACCTGGGGAATCTGGTCTCCCGCACCCTGAGCATGATCGAGAAATACTACGGGTCGCGGGTTCCCTATCGCCCCGAAAAGGATGCCCTCTCCCCCGACGACCGCCAGTTCGCCGACCTGCTGGAGAACCTGCACGGAGAGGTCACCGCCCATATGAACCAGCAGACCTTCAGCAAGGCCCTGGATACGGTCTGGCAGCGGATCGACGCCGCCAACCGGTACATCGTGACCAACGAGCCCTGGAAACTGGCGTCGGAGAAGAGCGACCGGCTGGAACCGGTGATGTACAACCTCTACGAGGCGGTCCGGCTTGTCTGTCTCGAGATTTACGCCTTCATGCCTGCCACCGCCGTTGAGCTCTGGACCCAGCTGGGGCTCACCAGGGCAGTGGGTGCGCTGGAGGATATCGTCCCACGCTGCGCCTCGGTGACCGAAGACCGGGTTCGACGGGAGCCCTTCCAGTGGGGCTGGGTGAAATCGACGCCCGAACAGCAGATCACCATCGAAAAGGGAAGGCAACTCTTCCCTCGCATTGAGAAAACCGAAAAAAACCTAGAGACAAAGAACGAGGTAAAGAAAGTGGAACAAACCGCACCGGTACAGGAAATGGAACGTATCTCCATAGACGATTTCGCAAAGGTGGAACTGCGGACCGGCAAGATCATCGCCGCCGAGAAGGTGGAAAAATCGGACAAGCTGGTAAAGCTTCAGGTCGACATCGGCACCGAGACACGGCAAGTGGTGGCGGGAATAGCCAAGGCCTACGGTCCCGACGTCCTGGTGGGCCGGAACGTGGTAATCGTGGCCAACCTCAAGCCCGCGAAGCTCATGGGCATAGAGTCCCAGGGAATGCTGCTGGCGGCCTCCGACGAAAACGGCCTCGCGCTGGCGGGATTTGAGCGGGACGTTGCCCCGGGCTCACGAGTGAAATAGCCTTTTCACCCCTAGAAGCCACTGAAGGTCAGCCGGAAGCGGTTTCCAGACCTTTATCCGCGCCACCTTCAGGGAACATTGAGGCGCAAGCTTTCACTCACAAGGCGATAAACCTGATTCAGTAAACTATCGCTTTCTCAGATATATCAACGCGCTTGATAAAGGTCTGGAAACCGCTTCCGGCTGACCTTCAGCCACCTCATATGGATGTCCGTCACCGGTCGGGGTGCTTTTCGAGCCTTTATGGTGCGCGTTAGTACAACAATGCGTTTTCACGTTTGTTCCTATGCGAGCCAACGTTGCTTTGTCGGAATTTCCTTCTGTGGATGGCGCGCATAAAGGCTCGAAAAGCACCCCGACCGATGACGGACTCTTTTTATGAAACTCCTCATTGACGGATACAACCTCCTTGGCCGCTCCGGCGGCATGAGCCGCGACATCGAAGAAGAGCGCGAAACCCTTCTCTCCCGCCTCTGCCTCTACCAGCGAAAGAAGAAAACCGACATTACCGTGGTGTTCGACGGCTGGGACCGGGGCCTGCCCATTGAGCAGGGCGGGCGGCACGGGACGGTTTC
>JAOUDF010000005.1 GCA_029859385.1 Nitrospirota bacterium | reverse complement strand
GAGCGGCACCAATAACGCAAGCAACTCCCTTCCTGAAGATGGCCGTATTACCAACCTGACCCAGAACCTCAGCGGTCAGCATCCGATCTCTATCGAGTACCCTTACTATGGCTCCATGGATACCTCTACGGCTTATGATCCAAAGTTCTTTAGGCCGGAAGCGACCAATGCGTCGGGCCTCCGGTGGTTTGACTATGGCCCCAGACAAGGCAAGCCGGATGACAACGAGGTTCGTATGTACAAGACCGATTCTGCTTCGGACAAGGCATATGTTGAATGCGCTTCCTGCCACAACCCACATGGTACTGAAGCTAAAGATTACAACACCGGCGACCCCGGTCCGGACGGCATTAACTACGCGACCTTCCTGAGGAGGTCGAACAACCAGAGCGCTCTTTGCACCACCTGCCACATCAAGTAATGTGTGTCGGCTTTCGTAAGGCCGATTAGGTGACTGAAGCTGATGAAGGGTGTGGACCTCCACACCCTTCATTTTTTTTATACCCGGGCATGTCAAATCGTACTCTGCACTCAATCCCCCTTTGTTTTCTTGTAAGTGTACCGGTTCTGGTCCCCCTTTTTTTTACCTGGTGGACCTACGAATCGTTCTATGTCCCCAAGCTTTTTCTGCTCGAGGCGCTGGTCGTGGTCACGATGACCGCGCTGCTCCTGTCGTCTTTTTTTAAAGGATTCCCGGCAAGGCTGTCGCCACCCGATTTACGGGCTGTGTTGTTTCCGCTAGCCGGATTTCTTGTCTGGTGCGGCCTGTCTTTAATACAGGCATATAGCCTGAATTCCATCCAGGGGTATCTGCTTCTGGTGGCCCAGGTCTGCGCGGCGCTTTTAACCGTACTCATCATCTGTAATGATATACGTCGCATATTTCTCGTCCGAGCGGCGCTGATAGCTGCTTTTATCTCTTCATCCATCGGTATCGCTCAATATTTTGGCCTCAACTATGAGCACGGTATCGAGTGGGTGTGGGGCAGGAGCCTTGAAAAGCTCGACATCTATTCCACTTCAGGCAACCCTAATTTTCTTGCAGCGTATCTGATCGGCTTATTGCCCCTGGCCTTGCTCGGCAGCCTGGGTCGGCTGGATGAGGTGAAGGGTTGGCGCTGGTTTTACGGAATTGCTGCCGCAGCCATGACGCTTTGCCTTATCTATACCCGGACAAAGGGGGCCTGGATCGGTGCGTGTCTTGCAGTTGCATATCTCTTATGGCTCTACAGGGCCAACGCGCACTCGTACTTGAAGCAGGGCCGAATCATTGCTGTCAGTGTGGCCGCTGTTATTGTCCTGATCTCAGGATTATACCTGAGCGGGTCGATAGAATGGATCATAACTGAATTGCAAAGCCTGCAAGCCGGGAATGTGACCATCCGGGGGCGCCTCTTTCTGTGGCAGGTGACGCTGAGCATGATTGCCGATCATCCCCTGACGGGAATTGGTTGGGGGAGCTATCGTGCCTGGTTTCAGGAATATCAGGGCAGGTTCATGGACACCCATCCCGACTATGTTTCGCTGCTCACGACTCAAGGGTCGGCTGAAAGCTCGCATAATGAGTATCTGGAGATTGCAGCGGAGACCGGTCTTATCGGTCTTTCTCTGTTTCTCCTGGTGATTTTTTTTGCATTTCGCCAGGTTAATCGGGTCAAGCGACGTGAAGATGCCAGGAGGCAGGCTGTTGTGTATGCCTCGGCCGCCGGGGTATTGGCGATCCTTGTGCATTCCATGTTTGTTTTTCCACTCCATCTTGTGGACGCAGGTATGATATTCTGGATGCTGATCGGCCTTATCCATGCTGCTGCCATGCCCGATGTCGATTATTCGGCAAAGCGGCTACCTGCGCCAGGCAGTCGAAGTAAGGCGATGAAAGTTGGCGTCTCCCTTGCAGCTGCAAGTCTTGCCGGTCTGCTGATTTTTGCCGCTTTTCGGCCGGTCATGGCTTCGATTTATCACAAAGAGGCCTGGGCGGCGATGGCCGGCGGGAATTTTTTTGATGCCATACGGCTGGCTGAGGGCGGGATGAAATGGAGTTCTCTCAATGATGAGCTCTATCTGCTGTCGGGGGCCGCAAAATATCAACTGGGTATGTACAGGGCCAGTATCGATGATTACAACAAGGCCTATCTGATCTACCCCGACTATATGATCCTGTTTAACGTGGGGCTTTCATACAAGAGAATGGGTATGCTCAATGAGGCTGCCGACTCTTTTAAGCGGGCGGTTTATGTTCGGCCAAACCTGAAAGAAGCGTATGGTGAGCTGCTGGATATTCTGCGTTCTACCGGAAACAAGGTTGAAGAGGAATCGGTAATGGCCCGAATGAGAAAAATGGGGATTCTATAAGAGGTTGACCGGGATACTGGCGGTATGGTAATTACACGGAATAAGCAAGCAAAATCAGGGTAAAACAGGGGAGGTCGCGTTGAAAAAGTATATGAGGGAGATTGGCGTGGCTGTGATGGGTGTACTGGCGGCGGTTTCGCTGGTGGCGGCAGAAGGAGAGCAGCCGGCGCCGCCTGCGTCTCATCAGGAAGCGCAGGAGTTCATGAAGAAGGTAATTGTTACCGTTAACAAGGTGCCGATTACGGTTGGCGAGGTGGACAAGGCAGTCAGTTCTTATATACCTCAGGCGGTCTTCCATCAGAGTGTCAGCGAGGATAAGCTGATAACCTATCGCCAGCAAGCCCTTCAATCCCTGATATCCCGCGAGCTTATGTATCAAGAGGCCCAAAAGAGAGGGCTTGAGATCGGCGATGATATAGTTGACAAGCATATAGCGGACCTGAAGGCAAAATACGGGGGAGAGGCAAAGTTCAAGGAAGTTTTAGAAAAGAACCATTATACTCTTGAGTCTTACAGGGAGATAACCAGGAGGGAAACCCTGATTGATCTCATGAACGAAAAAGGGGGCGGTGAGCCTCCCGTGGTGACTGATGAGGATGTGAAAAAATATTACGAAGCTAATATCGACCGCTTTGTCGAGCCAGAAAAGGTTAAGGTCTCTCATATCCTGATCAAGGTAAACCCGTCCAGTTCCCGTAAGGAATTTGAGGGATTGCTTAAAAAGAGCGAAATGATTCTCGCAAAGGCGAAAGAAAAGGGCGCGGATTTTGCTGCATTGGCAACGGAATTTTCTGATGATCCGAGCAGTGAGCAGGGGGGGGATGTCGGCTTTGTGCATAGGGGCAGGCTTGAGCCTGAATTTGAGGAGGCTGCCTTCTCAATGCAGATTGGCGAGATACGGGGGCTTGTTCGGACGCTTTATGGTTTTCATATCATGAAGCTCGAAGCAAAAATCCCTCCTCGCCAAGTTGAGCTTGAAGAGATAAAAGACAAATTGAAAAAAGATCTTCAGAGGGATTCTGAAAACAAGGCGCGTCGTGACTGGCTGAAGGGGTTATGGGAAAAGGCCGAGATCGTATATATCCCGGTAGTGGAAAAGTGACCTGTTCGGATGGGAAGGTCTGAGAGTTTTTAACGATGCCGAGAATTGCCCGACGGACTGATAGATTGCGAATATTTGCTTTTACCTTCGTTGCCATTCTGCTGGCTGCAACAGAGGCGGTAGCAGTTGTCAATGGTGGAATCGATATCAGTTACCGCAATTATCAGACAAAGGGGGCGCAGACCACAGAAAACACGGTCCTGACTCAAAGGTATAACGTGAACTATCGGGGAGGATTATATAACAGGCGCCTGGCTACTCTTAATACAGGGTTGACCTACGACCTTCAGGACAATAAATATGCCAATCAACAGTCGAGCAGTAAAAATCTGGGATTCAATCTGACGACGGTAATATTGCCGAAGAGCCCTATCCCGTTTACTATTTACATGAACCGCTATACGACAGATTCTCAAAGCAGGCCTGACCCTGGCTATACCATGACCACTACACTATTGGGGTTTTACTGGGTACTCCCTTTCCGGGGAGTAATTCCCGAAATTAACATGAGCTACAACCAGAGTCATGTCGAGGACAACAACCCTGCCAACCCGCGGGACAAAACAGACAGGGTCACATCTTTGGTATTATCCAAGAGAAGAAAACTGAGTTATTACTCGTTTACTTATCGAAACTCCATGGCGGAGAGTGAGGGAGGGCAGGAGACAACTCACAATGTCGACCTCAGGGGCTGGTATAAGTTATCTTCGCGATCGATAATTGACATTAACTCTTCTTTTCAGGATTCCCCCGGTGGGCAAGAAGACTTCGAGACAAGGGTGCATTACGACATAACCTTTTCGAGAGAGGCCAGTCTGCGAGCCGATTATCAGTTCAGTCAAAAAAGGAATGATACGGCGACCTTCAATCAAAATAACTTCTCGACGAGTCTTTATTACAGGCCTAGGGCCAAAGTCACGACAACGACA
Organism: Nitrospirota bacterium; assembly: GCA_029859385.1. Taxonomy (GTDB): domain Bacteria; phylum Nitrospirota; class JAOUDF01; order JAOUDF01; family JAOUDF01; genus JAOUDF01. The sequence continues at coordinate 25,679 of JAOUDF010000005.1, read as the reverse complement.
TCGTATTCTTACGGCGTTACAGACTCAGATGATTCTGCCAGCAGCAGTCACTATTTTTCGGAAAGCGTAACCTATATGCCCCTTACTACCCTGACCCTCAATGGAGACGCTTCCTTTAACACCCAGGAAAGTGATTCGTCTTCGAGCAACTCTTCAAGGTATAATTTGAGTGCTCTTTATCACAAGCCCTTCTCCCGAGCCCAATGGAGCCTGGGTGCTACCGCAGGGTATAGTACCATGTCGACGGGGGCGAGTTCTGATACGACTTTTACGCGGTCTGAATACACTGGGCTGGCGTCCAGAAACCTGAGATATATGAGTGCGACCGCAAGTCTTGCAAACTACAGTACTCGAAATGATACGGCATCGAGAGATGAATATCTGTTTGCGACGACGGTAAGCAGCAATTACTTTAGAAGGTTGAACCTGAGTACAACTTATAATTATAATATTTCGGAGGAGAAAACGGCATCATCACCATCGTATCGCAGAGACTACAGCATGCTTAATGTTACGGGCAGCTATAACATGTGGTATGGTATGACGGTGGGGGCTGGCTATAGTTTGAGAATGGGCAGTGATACTGATCCCGAGGCCGATACTTATCTCGATTGGAACTGGAATTTCGTGATGTTCAGAAGGATTTGGGTAGGGATGACGGCGCGGAGAAGTGAGAAAATATCGGATGGTATTAACGATAGCGTCTCTTACACCTATTCTTCAAAATTGTCGTATAGAATAGGACGATTGGCATTGTCGGTTGAATATTCCTATCTACGCGACGAGCGGAAGAACAGTAACAGTGAAGAAAGGAGCTATTTTGTCCGGGCGACCCGTACATTCTAGATATTTAGCCGCAATATGTCTTGTTGCAGCGGTTTTTTTTACGAGCTGTGCGGCGCTGGATATTGTTGAAGAGAAGCAGTCGGAGCAGGCAATCTATTGGCCTCAACCCCCCGATGAACCTCGCATACAGTATGTCAAAGCAATAGCCGGACCGGAAGACCTGGGGATCAAGAAGGGTTTTTTTAAAAAACTGGTCGAATTCTTTACGGGAAGGGAAGAAGAAGGGTTTGCAAAACCTTACGGCATAGCGGTTGACGTCGTCGGTCGCATCTATGTGTCGGATACCGGTGATTCCAGTTATCACGTACTTGACCCCAGCGACGGGAAATATACGAGGATCGATGAATTCAAGGATCAGAAGCTCCGCTCGCCGATAGGAATTGCGGTCGACAAGGCCGGTAATGTGTATGTGTCTGACTCCGAGTTGAAGACGATTTTTTGTTTCGACAAGGCGGGCAAAGGGGTTCGCTCTTTTGGAGATAAGGACCTGAAGAGGCCGGCAGGTCTTTTTGTTGATGACAAAAATGGCCTTGTCTACGTCGTGGATACCCTCGGTCATAAGATTCTGGTATACGATTTGCTTGGAAATAAGAAGCAGGAGTTTGGTGAACGGGGCGATGGTGACGGTCAGTTCAATTATCCGACCAATGTCTGGGTCGATCGTGACGGTTCCGTGCTGGTCTGCGATTCAATGAACTTCAGGGTTCAGATGTTTGACGGGGGAGGCAAATTCCTTGGAAAGTTTGGCCGGGAAGGGAACAGTATCGGAACTTTTGCCAAGCCCAAGGGCGTCGCAATGGATACCCAGGGCCACATATATGTAGTGGAGGCCCTATTTGATGCTGTCCAGATTTTCGACCGGAAGGGGCAGGTACTCCTCAGTTTTGGAGACTCGGGTTATGATCGGGGTGAGTTCTGGCTGCCGGCGGGGATATGGATTGATGGGAACGACAGGATATATGTGGTGGATTCATATAATCAGAGGGTCCAGATTTTTCAGTTAATGAGAAAGGGGTAGGGCCGTGAAAAAATTGCTGACCGCCATCGTACTGTGCCTTATGGCAGTTGCAGGGCCTGGGTTTATCATGTACGGAGAAGGGAAGGGGGTAAAGGATAATGCCCATAACCTCTCTTTCTCGGGAAGGGGCAAGGTTCGCGCCGTTTCCGAGACGGAAGTCTGCATCTTCTGTCACTCATCCCACAGTGGCGCTGTGGCTGAAACAACCCCCATGTGGAACAGGAGCCTTGATTCGGTTGTCTATACGCCCTATAACAGTAGTACCATGGATGCCGTTGCAGGACAGCCAACAGGGCACTCCAAGCTCTGTCTGAGTTGCCATGACGGCACCATTGCCATTGGTACGGTCAATAACCTGAAGAAGCACAAGAAGCAGATAGCCCTTATCGGCGCCGGTGGCAGGGGAGAGATGCCCCGCAGTCTGTTTGAAAAGGGAAGCAGCGCGAATCTTGGTACCGACCTCTCTAATGACCATCCTATTTCATTTGTTTTTGATTCCCTGCTGGCGAGCAAGGACAAGGAGCTGGCGCTGCCCAGCAAGGACGACCCGGTCAAACTTTATTCCGGCCAGGACCGGATGGTTGCCAACAATGTCCAGTGTACTTCCTGCCATGATGCCCATGAGAGCGAGTTCAAAATGTTTCTTAAAAAAGATGTGATGGGGCAGCGGGATAATCTGTGCCTGACCTGTCACCAGAAACCGGACTGGTTCGGGAGCAGCCACGAAAACTCATCGGTCTATTACCCCGCCCGCCAACGGATTACCATGGTAAAGGACTATTCATGCGTCGGGTGCCATGAAGGGCATGTCGAAGAAGGCGCCCAGTATCTTCTGAGACACGGGGCTGATGTCGCAAATCAACCGGCGCAGGAAGAGTCCTGTTATGAGTGCCATAAAGCGGAAAACCTTGGCGGTATCTCCTACGATATCGAGACCCAGTTCAGGAAAGGAAAAATTGGCGGAAGCGCTATGGATCTGACCAAGGAAGGGCATCAGCCGATCATTACCTCGGAACCCAAAGAGGGAGTCCTTCTCGATCCCGGCAACTCATCGGGTGGTACGCGATATACGGACACATCCCATGTGGAATGCAGCGATTGCCACAACCCTCATCGTGTGACAACAGGGAATAAGCTCAAGGGGACGAAGGGAGTGGATATCAACGGAAACCTTGTCGGGGCTTATACTGCGAACACGAGAGACCCCTACGAATACGAAATCTGTCTCCGTTGCCACGGGGATACCTATGCAAAGATCGCCACTACCCCCTATCCGGACAATACAAGCATCCGACCCAAGGGGGGGAGCAACAAGAGAAAAGAATTCAATAATACCATCGACAATACGTCTTACCACCCCGTTGCGGCCAGGGGGAAGAATACTTCGGCAGCCCTTGACCGACAGATGGCGTTTGCCGGCCTCACCACCGCATCTACCATCAGCTGCGGAGATTGCCACAATAACGATGAAACTGCGCGGGTGAACGGACTGGCGTCAAGCTTTGAATCGACCCTTACCAGCCCCAAAGGACCTCACGGATCGTCCTATCTCTATATCATGAGAGCCAATTATATTACTACGGTGGGTACGAGTGAAGGTGCCGGCATGACCGGCTACAGCCGCGACAACTTTGCCCTTTGTTACTTGTGTCATGACGAGAGGGCGTTTTCTTCCTCTGACACCACTATGACCAATTTTACGAAGGCGGGGAAGAACCTCCATGCGGTGCATACCAATAAGACCGGTGGAACGGGGGCATTTGCCACGTGCCATGAGTGCCACTACAACACGCACAGCAATATCGAAGCGACCAATACCCAGTATGCGGGGCCCGCTGACGACAAGACCCATCTGGTGGATTTCGGTCCCAATGCAATGAAAGTGGGGGCCAACCTCAAGCCTGCATGGGGCGTCATGGGCAGTAACAACTGTGCCCTTCGCTGTCATGGCGTTACTCATGATTCAACGGCGATGCCCGGACCCGGTATTGTCAGTGGGACTTACGACTGACGGTTGTTTGCTTCTGATCGGGGGAAGAGATGAAACGCAGAGTTGTTTTCTCTATCATGGGGCTGTTCATCCTGCCTACAGTTCTCCTTGCGGCCGAGCAGCCCAGCCTAAACCCTCATCTCAAGGATAAAGACGGCAAGACCGTTTCCTGCGATGGTTGCCATAAGACCCACGGGAAGCCCGCGGACGGCGGGGGGATGCCTCTTTTGGCGGAGACGGAGATCCTGCTCTGTCAGAGTTGTCACCCTGCCGACAACGACCATTCCGTTGATATTGTTCCAAAGAAAGCATTGGCGCCGAAAGAACTGCCTCTGGACAAGGATGGAAAGGTTGTCTGCTCCACCTGCCACGATTCCCATGGGAATAGCAAGTTCCCCAAGCTGTTGCGGGCAAATGCCCAGGTACTTTGTACCATGTGTCACATCGACAAGTGATGGGGACAGGTTTTGCAGTAAAATTGTTCTTGTCTAATCGGTCTTTTTGACCTTTACCTGTCTTCCCGCTATCTCCAGCTTCCCTTCAGCAAAAAGCCTTATGGCGCGGGAGTAGAGGATATGTTCCTGCTCAAGTATCCTTGCTGACAGGGTTTCTTCCGTATCGTCTTCCAGAACCGGCACCGCTGCCTGGGCTATGATCGGCCCGGTATCCATTCCTTCATCCACGAAATGTACCGTAGCCCCGGCGACCTTTACGCCGTGATCGAGTGCCTGTTTCTGGCCGTGCAGGCCGGGGAAGGCCGGCAATAGCGCCGGGTGTATGTTCATGATCCTGTTGCAGAAGGGTTCGATGAGTTCCCGGGTGACGATCCGCATGAAACCGGCCAGGATGACCAGCTCCACGCCATGTTTTGCAAGTTCTTCAGCTATTTTTTTGTTGTAAGCGCTTCGTCCGGCATGGTCCGCCGGATTCAGGAAGAGGGTGGGTATGCCGTGTTTCTTGGCCCGATCCAGCGCGTAGGCATTGGCCTTGTCGCTGATGACTACCGCAATCTGTGCGGAGAGCCTGCCTGTCTCGATATTGTCGATGATGGCCTGCAGGTTGGTGCCGCTTCCGGAGGCCAGCACCCCAAGGACGACCACCCCTGTCCGCAAGCCGTCAGACATAGACTACCTGATTGGGGCCTTCCACGATCTCGCCCAGCAGGTGCGCCTTCTCACCTTCCCACGGGGCCATGGAGAGAAACGCCTCGGTCTGGTGGTAAGGCACCACGGCGATCATCCCTATCCCCATGTTGAAGTCGCGGTACATCTCCTCCTCTTCTACCTTGCCGTACTTTTGCAGGAAGGGGAAGATTGGAGGCACGGGCCATGACCCTTTCCTGATCTTTGCCTGGCAACCCTCGGGGAGGACCCGGGGCAGGTTCTCGGTGATGCCTCCGCCGGTGATATGGGCCAGGGCCCTGATATCGAAGTGCTGGAGGAGCTTGAGGACAGGTTTTACATAGATCCGGGTGGGGGTGAGCAGTGCCTCGCCGATGGGTTGGTTAAGTTCCACCGCCCGGTCGGTCGGCTTCATTTCGAGGTTTTCAAAGACGATCTTGCGGGCGAGGGAGAAGCCGTTACTGTGCAGACCCGATGACTCGAGGCCTACGATCATGTCGCCGGGCCTCATGGTCTTGCCGTCGATGATCTTCGACTTCTCGGCAATTCCCACGACAAAGCCGGCCAGGTCATACTCCCCCTCGGAATACATGCCGGGCATCTCCGCGGTCTCGCCGCCGATGAGGGCGCAACCGGCCTGCTTGCAGCCTTCCACGATCCCCTTCATCACCTCCGTCGCTTTTTCGGGGCTCAGCTTGCCGGTGGCGAAATAGTCGAGAAAGAAGAGGGGCTCGGCCCCCGACACCACGATGTCGTTGACGCACATGGCCACCAGGTCGATGCCGATGGTGTCGTGCTTGTCCATCATGAAGGCGATCTTCAGTTTGGTGCCGACGCCGTCGGTCCCCGATACCAGGACCGGCTCGGTGTATTTGTTCTTGTCGATGCCGAAAAGACCGCCGAACCCGCCCAGGTCGGTCAGGACTTCGGGGCGGAAGGTTGACTTGACCATCGGCTTTATCATGTCGATAAAGCGGTCTCCCGCGGCGATATCAACCCCGGCTTCCCTGTAGGCATTCCCCATTGTGTAGTCCTTTCGTATCTAAAATCAGATGGATAGGCTGAAAGCCGAAGGCTGAATGTTTTCAGGGGTTACGAGAAGATCGCCCCGCCGGACAGCCTCATACGGCACGTTGCAGTCAACAGCCAGTTTTGGAGCGTAATTATAGCGCATCTTGAACGTAAAAAGGTTGTCTTTTTTCTGCCCCTGGGCAGTGGAGAGGTAGCGGGGGTGTACGAGAAAAGGCATCCCCGTATCGGGCGAAACGGTGTGGGCTACGGCCAGCATCCTGCGGGCAATGGCTGATTCCACCAGTTGTCGGAAGGCCGGGTGATAGGGGCCGGCCACGAACGATTGTTTCAGGTCGGGCGTAGACTGAAGACCGAGGCGAATCACGGGAATACCTGCCTTCCGGAACATGAGCAGGGCCTCGGCGCAGAGGTCGACCGCATCGGAGAGGGGGAGGGGCTGGTAGCTCCCTGCCCTGTACCACGTCTCCATCTCCGTGTTCCGCAGGACTACGGCAGGATAGATCCGCGCCATGTCGGGGACGAGGCTGATTACTTTTCTCACACTTTCGAGAAATGTGTCGGCGGTGTCACCCGGCAGCCCCGGCATAAGCTGGGCGCCGGTTCTGAAGCCGCGCGACTTCAAAAGGATCAGGGCGTCCCGCGTTGCCTGGGCAGTGTGTCCCCGGTTGTTGCGGGCAAGGACCGCATCGTCCATCGATTGCACCCCCAACTCCACGGTGGAGACCCCATATCGCTCAAGCAGGTCGAGTCGCTCGCTGTCAATACCGTCAGGCCGCGTGGAAAGGCGTATCCCGTCTATAAGCCCTTGTCGGCGAACCTTGTCCGCTTCGACGAGCAGGGACTCCTGGCGCGACAGCGGGAGCATGGTAAAGCTGCCGCCGTAGAAGGCCAGCTCAACGGTTTGATGACGATGCGACTGTCCCGGTTTCAGGTAGGTTGCGATGGCTTGCTGGATATCGATTGAAGGGAGATGACCTTTGACTCCGGTGAGTTCCCGCTGGTCACAGAAGCTGCACTGTACGGGGCACCCTTCATGCGGTACGAAGATCGGGATTATCAGTTTGCGGCTCATGGGATAAGATTGCTACGTTTTCTTCAACTTTACAAGGGCCTTTCGGGCAGCATCCTGTTCAGCGGCCTTCTTGCTGCGCCCTTTTCCGGTGCTGATGATGGAATCGTCCAGGGTGAGTTCGACAAGAAAGACCTTTTCGTGATCGGGCCCCTCCTCACGAACGATGCGGTAGCGGGGCAGGATCCCCTTGAGCGACTGGGACAACTCCTGCAGCTCGGTCTTGAAGTCCAGGGGAGAATCAGAGCCGGCGACATTCCGTATACGGTCTTCAAGAAGCGGTAAAACGAAGCGGGAGGTCGAATCTAGCCCGGAATCAAGGTAGATGGCGGCGATGATGGCTTCGAGGGTATCGGCGAGAATGGAGTCCTTGTCCCTTCCGCCGCTCTGTTCTTCTCCGCGGCCAAGAAGGATATGCTTGCCGAGGTCAAGGGACCTGGCCACCGTGGAGAGGGAACCTTCGTTGACCACCAGGGCGCGCAATTTTGACAGCCTCCCCTCGGAATAGGAGGGGTAGCCCTCTACCAGTGATTCGCTGATGATGAGGTCGAGGACGGCATCGCCAAGGAACTCCAGGCGTTCATTGTCCTCGATACCCTGGTCCTTCTTTTCGTTGGCGAACGACTTGTGCACCAGGGCATGTTTCAGGTAGTCGATGTTGCTGAAGCGATAGTGAAGCAGGTCCTGAAGGGTTGTCAGGTCTGGATGCATGGGCGTGCCTTGGAGGCGGAGACGGCTTACTCGCCGCCCCGGCTCACGATTCTAGTTTCTTCAGCACGAGGGAGGCGTTGGTCCCCCCGAATCCGAAAGAATTGGACAGGGCAACGGATACGTCGGCCTTGCGGGCCTGATTGGGTACATAATCGAGGTCGCAGGCGGGGTCGAGATTTTCCTGGTTGATGGTGGGCGGTATGATGCCCCGGTCGATGGTGAGGGCGGTGAAAATCGCTTCCACGCCTCCCGCGGCTCCAAGAAGGTGGCCGGTCATCGACTTGGTTGCTCCGATTGCCAGCTTGCGGGCATGGTCACCGAAGACCGTCTTTATGGCCCTGGTCTCTATGGCATCGGCCATGGTCGAGGTCGCATGGGCGTTGATATAGCCGAAGTCTGAAGGGGCCAGCTTGCTGTCCCTGATCGCCATCTTCATGCAGCGGGCTGCTCCGTCTCCGTCCTCCGATGGGGCGGTCATGTGGTAGGCGTCTCCGCTCAGGCCGTAGCCCGCCACTTCCGCATATATCCTGGCACCCCGTGCCTTCGCATGCTCCAGCTCCTCCAGCACGACAATACCGGCGCCTTCGGCGATGACAAAGCCGTCCCGGTCTGCATTGAACGGTCTGCTGGCCTTTTCAGGCTCGTCGTTTCGGGTGGAGAGGGCCTTCATGGCGGCGAACCCGCCGACCGCCAGCGGACAGATGGTCGATTCGGTACCGCCCGCGATCATGGCAAGGGCGTCGCCCCGCTGGATCATCCGGAAGGCGTCGCCGATGGAATGGGTCCCTGTAGCGCAGGCGGTTACCACCGATATGTTGGGGCCCTTTGCCCCGAACCGGATGGAGATGTGCCCCGCCGCCAGGTTTGATATGACCATGGGTATGAAGAAGGGGGTAATCCTCCTGGAGCCCCGTTCCAGGTAGGTCTTGTGGTTGTTCTCGATGGCAGGAAGCCCGCCGATCCCCGCGCCTACATGCACGCCGACAAAATCCGCATTTTCAGAGGTGATCTTGAGCCCCGAGTCGTCCATGGCCATCTGGCTCGCGGCGATGGCGAAGTGGATAAAGGTATCCATCTTCTTGACTTCCTTCGCCTCGATATAGTTCGTCGGATCGAACCCCTTTACTTCTCCCGCGATCTGGGATGCGAAATCGGTGGGGTCAAAATGGGTAATCCGACCAATGCCCGATTTGCCGGCCACCAGGCCGTTCCACGTCTCTTCGACGCCGATGCCCAGAGGTGTAATCAGGCCCATGCCGGTGATGACGACTCGTTTGTTCAAAGATCAGACCTCCTGATGCAGAGCCTTGCTCTTCTTACACCTTCGCGGTGATGTAGTTTACGGCATCTTTGACGTTGGCGATCTTCTCGGCGTCCTCGTCGGGGATCTCGATGCCGAACTCCTCTTCCAGCGCCATGACCAGCTCAACGGTATCCAGTGAGTCGGCGCCCAGGTCATCGACAAAAGAGGAGTCGAGGGAAACCTCGTCCTGATTTACGCCAAGCTGCTCTGCCACAATCTTCTTCACTTTTTCTTCTACATTTGCCGCCATTGTTTTCCTCCTTGGGTGGTGCTTGTTAATGTTTATCCGGCCGGTCTGGTCCGGCCGATCCGACTGATCTGACTGATCGGTCGGATCAGACCGGCCGATAGCTGTATTTTACATGTACATTCCGCCGTTCACGTGGAGCACTTGTCCCGTGATATATCCGGCTTCATCCGATGCGAGAAACAAGACGGCGTTCGCCACGTCGTCGGCCGAGCCGAAACGGCTCAGCGGTATCTGGCTCAGCATAAGGTTCTTCACGTCCTCAGGCAGCGCCTGGGTCATGGCGGTATCGATGAACCCCGGTGCCACGGCGTTGCAGGTGATGTTCCTTCCGGCATACTCCTTGGCGATGGTCTTGGTCATTCCGATGACACCCGCCTTGGAGGCCGAATAGTTGATCTGACCCGCGTTCCCCATGGCGCCGACGATGGACGCAATGTTGATGACGCGGCCCGAACGCTTCTTCGCCATCAGCTTGATGGCGGCTCTGCAGCAGAGGAAGACGCCCTTGAGGTTGATGTTGATGACCTGGTCCCACTCCTCGTCCTTCAGCCTCATGAGGAGCCCGTCGCGGGTAATTCCCGCATTGTTGACCACGACATCGACCTGGCCGTATTCCTGAACAACCCGGTCAAAAAGGGCGTTTACCTCGTCGGCGGAACCGACGTTACAGGCAACTGCCAAGGCCTTCCTGCCGGTACCCCGGATCTCCCCGGCTACGGCGTCAGCCTTCTCCAGATTGACATCGGAGATTACCACAGTGGCTCCTTGTTTCGCAAGGGCTAAGGCGATGGACTTGCCTATACCCTGCGCGGCGCCGGTGACGAGGGCTACTTTCCCTTCGAGGTTCATCATCTTCACACCTCCTCTGGTTCAGGAAACGGAGGCCGCGCCGGCCAATGTGTCGATGGCGGTTTTCAGGCTGGCGGCGTCTTCCACGTTAATGACGGTTACATCCTTGTTGATCTTTCGTATCAGTCCAGACAGCACCTTGCCGGGGCCGATCTCCACAAAGGTGGTAATGCCTCTCTTTGCCATGAGGTTTATGGAGTCTTCCCAGTAGAGGGGGGCCTTCAATTGCAATATCAGCGACGGGATGATCTCGTTGGCGGAAGAGAGCATCCGGGCCTCTGCGTTGTTTACCAGCGGAATCGAAGGTTCGCTGATGGAGACGGACCGCAGCTCGGTATCGAGCTTGTGGCAGGCCGGTTCCATGAGGGGGCAATGGGAGGGGACACTCACCGCCAGGGGGACCACCCTCTTGGCGCCAAGGCCCTTGGCCAGTTCCGCTGCCTTTTCCGTTGCCTTCTTCTCTCCCGCGATGACCACCTGCCCGGGGCAGTTGAAGTTGGCGGGGGCGACAACGCCTTCGTTCGATGCATCACGGCAGGCTTCCTGTACCAGTTCGCGCACAAGCCCCAGGATGGCGACCATCGACCCGGCGCCGGGCGCCACGGCCTCCTGCATGAAAATACCGCGTTTTTCCACCAGCCGGACCGCGTCCGCGAAATCCAGGCATCCCGCGGCGACCAGGGCCGAATACTCGCCCAGGCTGTGGCCTGCCACCAGAGAGGGCTTGATGCCCGCTGTCTCCATCACTTTCAGGGCGGCAATGCTGGTGGTGAGGATGGCCGGTTGGGTTATCTTTGTTGAGTTGAGTTGGTCCTCGGGCCCTTCGAAACATATCCGGGAGAGGGGAAAGCCGATGGCCTTGTCGGCTGCGTCAAAAACGGCGCGGGCTTCCGCGAAATTCTCATACAGGTCTTTCCCCATGCCGATTGACTGGGAGCCCTGGCCGGGGAATACAAAGGCTATCTTCATCTAATGGACCCTCCCGTAGATATTCCGAAGGGTCGTCTCCGCATCCTGCATGATCTCTTCCATGATCTCGGCGGCGCTCTGGCGTTTGTTTACCAAACCGGCAATCTGCCCTGCCATCACCGACCCGAAGTCTACATCGCCGTCGACGGCGGCAGCCCTGAGCTTGCCGGTACCCACCCGTTCAAATTCTTCGGGGGTGGCGCCCTCGGCCTCCATTCGCAGCAGTTCCTTCGCCAGTCGGTTCTTCAGTATCCGTACCGGATGGCCCGTGGGCCTGCCCGTGACCACGGTGTCGCGGTCACCGGCCTTAAGTACGGCGGTCTTGTAATCTTCATGCACAATACATTCATTGGCCACGATGAAGCGCGTTCCCATCTGCACACCATCGGCCCCCAGCGCCAGTGCCGCGGCAATTCCGCGCCCGTCGCCGATACCACCGGCGGCAACCACCGGTATCTCCACGGCGTCGACAATCTGGGGGACGAGGGCCATGGTGGTCGATTCTCCAATGTGGCCGCCCGACTCCATGCCTTCGGCGATGAGGCCATCCACGCCCTGGCGCTCGAGTCTCTTGGCAAGGGCAACGGAGGGGACCACGGGAAATACCTTTATCCCTTTCGCCTTGAACCGTTCGAGGTAGATGCCGGGGTTGCCGGCGCCGGTGGTGACCAGCGGCACCCCTTCGTCGAGGACCACTTCAACCAGCTGGTCGATGTGCTCGGAGAGAAGCATCAGGTTGACACCGAAGGGTTTTGATGTAAGGGACTTGGCCTTCCGGATCTGTTCCCTCATCAGGTCGGCGGGCATGAGCCCCGCGCCGATGACACCGATGCCGCCTGCCTCGGAGACCGCGGCCACCAGCTCGGCTGTTGAGACCCACGCCATGGCGCCCTGGATAACGGGATATTTGATGCCGAGAAGATCGCACAGTCGTGAACGGATCATAAGTTGGAACTCCTCTCCACTATGTTCGAATCGTGCAAGTTTATCATGCTCCCGGGTGTTGCAAAAGGCTTAATCTGCAAAACCCGCGAGCAGAGAGTTTACCACTTTACCAGCGCCGACGCCCAGGTAAGCCCCCCACCGAAGGCCTCCATCAGGATCGTCTTGCCCGGCGTTACCGCGCCGGTGCGTACTGCCTCATCCAGCGCCATGGGTACCGACGCCGCCGAGGTGTTTCCGTATTTCTCGAGGATGAGGTAGACCTTGTCCATCGGCATCTTCAGCCTTTTTGCCGTCGCCTGAATGATCCGGATGTTGGCCTGATGAGGTATCAGCAGGTCGACTTCGGCTGCCTTCACTCCGGCCGCGCCAAGGGTCTCGTCCACGATCTCGTCCAGGGCTTTTACCGCGGCCTTGAACGTTTCATTCCCCTTCATCTGGATGGTGTGCATACTCGCCTCCACATCCAGCGGTGAAGCATGAATCCTGGAACCGACGCTGGGCAGGCAGAGGAGCTGCCAGAGGCTCGGGTCGGATTTGAGAAGGGTGGTGACGATACCCGAATTCCCCTTTGTTGCCTGAAGCACTACCGCTCCCGCGCCGTCTCCGAAGAGGATGCAGGTCCCCCGGTCCTTCCAGTTGACCACCCGCGAGAGGGTCTCCGCGCCGATGACGAGGATGTTCTTGTACTGGCCGCTTACAATATGGCTGTTGGCTACCGAAAGCCCGTAAAGAAAGCCGGAGCAGGCCGCTGCCAGGTCGTACGCCGCTGCCCGTGTCGCGCCGATCTTCCCCTGCACGAGGCAGGCGGTGGAAGGGAAGAGCATGTCGGGCGTCACCGTGGCGACGAGGATCAGGTCGATCTCCGAGGCTGCAAGCCCCGCTGCGTCCAGCGCCCTCCGCGCCGCCTCGGCCGCAAGATCGGAAGTGCCCTGGTTCGCCGCCGCTATTCGCCGTTCGCGGATCCCCGTTCGTTCCATAATCCATTCGTCGGTGGTATCCACCATCCGCTCGAGGTCCGCATTGGTGAGGACCGTCTCGGGGACATATGAACCGGTGCCGGTGATCTTCGCTCTCAGCATTCGTTACGCTCTAGGCCTCAGCCGTCATCTTGTTGTTGTTTTTCTGCTGCCGTTCCCTGAAGAGGCTGAGGTTTTCCTCGATCCCTTCATGGATATGCTGGTTGATCTCGTTTTCGTGAAATTCTTTCGCCACCCTGATAGCGTTCTTGATCGCCTTGCCAGAGGACCTGCCGTGGCTGATGATCGAGATGCCGTTGAGGCCCAGCAGGGGGGCGCCGCCGTACTCGGAGTAGTCGACCCGCTTCTTGAACCGTGCGAAGGCTGGCTTGAGGAGGAAATAGCCGAGCTTTCCCGTGGCCGCACTGGCAATCTCTTTCTTCAGCAGACGGTTGATGGCGTCGGCAAGCCCTTCGCTGATCTTCAGCGCCACGTTGCCGGTAAAGCCGTCGCAGACAATGACATCGGCGTTCCCGTTGAAGACATCGCGCCCTTCCACGTTGCCGACAAAGTTAAGGGTGCTTTCCCGCACCAGTTTGAAGGATTCCTTGGTCAGTTCGTTCCCCTTGGTCTCTTCTTCGCCGATGCTCAAAAGCCCGACACGGGGGCTTTCCTTGCCGAGTATCCTCTGGGCGAAAACATTTCCCATGATGGCGAACTGGAGAAGGTGGATCGGCTTGCAGTCGACGTTGGCGCCGACGTCCAGCATGATGGAGGCGCCGGTAAGGGTGGGCATGATGGTGGCGATAGCGGGTCGCTCGATGTCCGCCATGCGTCCGAGGACAAAAAGGGCCGTGGCCATGGCGACGCCGGTGTTTCCGGCGCTGACTACCGCCTGGGCCTCTCCGCTCTTTACGAGATTGGTGGCGACACGGATGGAAGAGTCTTTTTTCTTGCGAAGGGCCTCGGAGGGGGCTTCGTGCATCTCGGCTACTTCCGAGGCATGCCTGACCTCAATCTTCAGCCCGTTGTGGTTGTGCCTGGCCAGTTCGGTCCGGACCTTGTCCTCGTGGCCGACGAGGATGATCTCGACGCCATACTCCCGCGCTGCCAGAACACTACCTTCCACCACCGTCTCGGGGGCATAGTCTCCCCCCATGGCGTCAACAGCGATCCTCATCAGTTCACCCTGGACGTGAAGTGCCGGATTACCTTATATTTCCTGGACAGCAACGACCTGACGGCCCTTGTAGTAGCCGCAGTGCGGGCAAACCCGGTGCGACATCTTGGGCTCCCTGCACTCGGGGCAGAGGGAGAGGATGGGATTGGTCAGAACCTTGTGGGTCCTTCTCTTGTCACGTCTCGTTCTTGAAATCTTGTACTTAGGATTACCCAATTTCGTTTCTCCTTATTACTGCAACCACATCGTAATCAACGCCGCTTCCCGTAGCGGGCTATTTCAACAGGTCCTTGAGTTTTGCAAGCCTGGGATCGACCATCTCAACCTTGCAGTCACACGGCCCTGAATTCAAATTCTTTCCGCAATGGGGGCAGAGCCCCTTGCAGTCTTCCCTGCACACCTGCTGCATCGGTACGGCGAGAAGCAGCTGTTCGCGGACGACCTCGTCGGTGTCGATCTCTTCGCCGTAGTAATAGGCGATGTCGAGGTCTTCGCCGATGAGCTCGAACTCGTGTTCCTTCCGCATCTCCTCCCGCATCTCGACGGCGGGGTGATAATCGGTGGCAAATTTCGCCGTTACAGGGGAGAGGATCGGCTTCAGACAACGGTTGCAGACCCCTTTTGCCGTTGCCGAGAGCTGGCCGGAAATAGAATAAACCTTCCCGACAGGAGTGATCCTGATCGCTCCTGTTACTGCTCCGTCGAGGGTTATCCCCTCGTCTTCCATCCCCAGAGGAAAGGCCTTCTCGGAAATATCGAGGGCCAGTCCTTCAGGCGAAATATCGTTAATATCGATAATCATCAAACAAGCACTTTCCCGCCTTGAGGGCAAAGTCGCAGAAGTATACTGATACGGCGGTTGAATGTCAAGATTATAGGTTTTATAGGCCCATGGGACCTATTTGGTCTCCAGCCACCGGTCGATTCCGGCAGCGGCGGCACGGGCATCGGCGATGGCCTTTACCACCAGGGACTGGCCCCGGGCCATGTCTCCGGCGGCAAATACGCCCGGTACGCTGGTCATGCCGTTTCCGTCTACCTTTATGTTGCCGCGGCTGTCCAGTTCCATGCCCAACCCCTTGACCAGGGCATTGTGCTCCGGATGGACAAAACCCATGGCCAGCAGCACCAGGTCGGCATCCTGCTCGAACTCGCTGCCGGCGACTTCGCGCATCTGCATTCTGCCGTCGGCGCCCACGACCCACTCGACCCGAATAGCATGGATCTTCTCCAGTTTGCCGTCCTTGCCGGAGAACGATTTGGTCATGATGCAGTAGTCGCGGATGCCGCCCTCCTCGTGGGAGGTCGAAGAGCGGAAGGTGTTGGGCCACTGGGGCCACGGGTTGTCCTGGGTCCGCTGTTCGGGGGCCTTGGGCATGATCTCGTATTGGTGGATCGACGCCGCGCCCTGCCGCACCGATGTCCCGACGCAATCGGCACCGGTATCGCCCCCGCCCAGGATGATGACCTTCTTGCCCTTGGCGGTAATGACGTCTTCAGGGGAGATGGCGTCGCCGAAGTTGAGCCGGTTCTGTTGCACCAGCGCCTCCATGGCGAAGTAGACACCCTTGAGCTCCCTCCCCGGCACGGGAAGGTCGCGGGGCTGGGTAGAGCCGCCGGTGAGGCAGATGGCGTCGAAATCCTTGCGGAGCTGGTCCACGGTAATGTCGACGCCCACGTTTACGCCCGCCTTGAGGGTGACGCCTTCGGCCGCCATCTGGTCGAGCCGACGCTGGACGACCCACTTCTCCAGTTTGAAGTCGGGGATACCGTAGGTGAGGATGCCGCCCATCCGGTTGTCGCGCTCGAAAAGGGTTACCGCATGTCCTGCCCTGGCCAGTTGCTGCGCAGCGGCCATGCCGGAGGGGCCGGAGCCGATCACGGCGACCTGCTTGCCGGTCTTCTTCGCGGCGGGCTGGGGCGTGATCCACCCTTCCTTGAAACCGCGCTCCACGATGGTGTACTCGATCTGCCTGATCGTCACCGGCTGGCTGCCCAGGTTGAGCACGCACGATGCTTCGCAGGGAGAGGGGCAGACCCGGCTGGTGAACTCGGGGAAGTTATTGGTGGAATGCAGGACCTCGCAGGCCTCTTTCCAGCGTTCCTGGTAGACCAGGTCGTTCCAGAAGGGGATGACGTTCCCCAGCGGACAGCCGTTATGGCAGAAGGGGACGCCGCAGTCCATACAGCGGGCCGCCTGGTTTTTCAGTTTTTCCGCGGGCAACTCCTTGTAGAGTTCCTTGTGGTCCTTTACCCGCTCGTCGACGGGCCTCTTTTCCGGGAGCTCCCGGTTGTACTCCATGAATCCGGTGATTTTACCCATTTTATTGCCTTTTCTGTAGGGGCGATCCTTGTGATCGCCTATTTTGTGCGGGCGAATACAAGATTCGCCCCTACGGTTAACTATGCCGCCGCAGCCTGTTCCTTCTTGAGCTTGGCCAGAACCTTCCGGTACTCGGTCGGCATGACCATGACGAACTTCGGCAGGAGCTCATCCCAGTTGTTGAGTACCCGCTCGGCCACCTTGCTGCCGGTGTAGTAGTAATGTTTCTGGATCAGGTCTTTCAGTATGGATTTGTCCTCTTCCTCGCTCACCTGCTCCAGATCTACCATGCTCATGTTGCAGCGGTGGTTGAAGTTCATCTGCTCGTCGAGGACAAAGGCCACGCCGCCGCTCATGCCTGCCGCGAAGTTGCGCCCCGTACCGCCCAGTACCACCACCACGCCGCCGGTCATGTATTCGCAGCCGTGGTCGCCCACGCCTTCGACGACTGCCCTGGCGCCGCTGTTACGCACGGCGAAACGCTCTCCCGCCACACCGCGGAAGTAGGCCTCGCCCTGGGTGGCGCCGTAGAGGAGAGTGTTGCCGACGATGATGTTCTCCTCCGGCACGAAGGTCGAACCCTTGGGCGGGTAGACAACGATCCTGCCGCCGGAAAGTCCCTTGCCCACATAGTCGTTGGCGTCGCCTTCGAGGATCATGGTGAGGCCGTGGCAGGCAAAGGCGCCGAAGCTCTGGCCCGCCGTGCCGGTGAAGGTGCACTTGATGGTGTCTTCCGGCAACCCTTCCGCGCCGTATCGGCGGCTGATCTCGCCGCTTATCATGGTGCCGACTGTGCGGTTGACGTTCTTTATGGGGAGGTTGATCTCCACCGGTTTCTTCTGCTCCAGGGCATCCTTGGCCAGGCTGATGAGCTGGTTGTCCAGGGCCTTGTCGAGGCCGTGGTCCTGCTTGTCGAGACAGCGGACCTTGATGGTGTCGGGAACCTGAGGCTTGAAGAGTATCTGGCTCAGGTCGACGCCGGCCGCCTTCCAGTGGTCGATGGCCTTGCGCATGTCGATCATGTCGACGCGGCCTATCATTTCATCAAATGTCCTGAAGCCCAGGGAGGCCATCAGTTCGCGGGCCTCCTCGGCCACGAAGAAGAAGTAGTTGACCAGGTAGTCGGGTTTGCCGTTGAAGCGCTTGCGAAGCTCCGGGTCCTGGGTGGCAACGCCGACAGGGCAGGTGTTCAGATGGCACTTGCGCATCATGACGCACCCTTCGACGATGAGCGGGATGGTCGAGAAGCCGTACTCCTCGGCCCCCAGCAGGGCGGCCACTACCACATCGCGGCCCGTCTTCATCTGGCCGTCGGTCTGCACGCGGATACGGCCGCGCAGGTCGTTCATCACCAGCACCTGCTGGGTCTCTGCCAGCCCCAGCTCCCAGGGGAGCCCGGCATGCTTGATGGACGAAAGCGGAGAGGCGCCGGTACCACCGTCGAAGCCGCTGATGAGTACATGGTCCGCATGGGCCTTGCTGACGCCCGCCGCAACCGTGCCGACGCCAACCTCGGCCACCAGCTTCACGGAGATACGCGCCGTGGGATTGATATTCTTGAGGTCGTGGATAAGCTGCGCCAGATCCTCGATGGAATAGATGTCATGGTGCGGCGGCGGCGAGATGAGCGTCACGCCGGGCGTCGAATGGCGCACCTTCGCAATGATCTCGTTTACCTTGTGGCCGGGGAGCTGGCCGCCCTCGCCGGGCTTGGCGCCCTGGGCCATCTTGATCTGAATCTCGTCGGCGTTCACCAGGTAATGAGCCGTAACGCCAAACCTGCCCGAGGCCACCTGCTTGATGGCGCTGCGGCGGTTGTCGAGGAAGCGCTCCGGGTCCTCGCCCCCCTCGCCGGTGTTGCTCTTGCCGCCCAGGGTGTTCATGGCGATGGCCAGGGTCTCGTGGACCTCCTTGCTTATGGAGCCGTAGGACATGGCGCCGGTAACGAAGCGCTTGACGATCTCCTTGGCGGGCTCAACCTCGTCGATGGAGATGGGGCCGGCGGCCTTGAACTCGAACAGGCCGCGCAGGGTCGCCATGTTTTTGCTCTGGTCGTTTACCAGCTTTGCATACTCCTTATACCGCTCGTAGTTGGAGGTACGGGTCGAGTCCTGGAGCTTGGCGATGGTTTCGGGGTTGATCACGTGGTACTCGCCGCCCCGGCGCCACTGGTAGAAACCGCCCAGGTCAAGCATCCGGCGCGAACCGTCTTTATAAGCATTGGCATGCCGCTGCAGGGCCTCTTTCGCAACCACATCGACCCCGATGCCGCCGATGCGGGAGGGGGTGCCGACGAAGTAGCGGTCGACCAGCTCTCTGTTGAGGCCGACGGCTTCGAATATCTGGGCGCCCTGATAGCTCTGGAGGGTCGAGATACCCATCTTCGAGAATATCTTCAGAAGCCCCTTGCCCACCGCCTTGATGTAGTTCTTGTGGGCCGTCTTCTCGGCGTTCTCGCCGGGAAGTATCTGCTGGGCGCAGAGGTCGGTGAGGGTTTCGAAGGCCATGTAAGGGTTGACCGCTCCGGCGCCGTAACCGATGAGCAGCGCAAAGTGGTGCACCTCACGGCAGTCGCCCGACTCAATCACCAGCCCCACCTTGCCCCGGGTCCCTTCACGGACCAGGTGGTGGTGGACCGCCGAGGTGGCGAGAAGGCTGGGGATAGGCGCCGTTTCGGCGTTTATAGCCCGGTCGCTCAGCACCAGGATGCTGTAGCCGTCCTTGATGGCCTGCGTTGCTTCGGCGCAGATGGTATCCAGAGCCTTCCGCATCCCGGCAGGGCCCTCGGCAGCCTTGAAGGTTATGGAGAGGGTGGTGCTCTTGAAATCGCCCACCGCCACATGCCGCAGCTGCTCCAGTTCGCCGTTGGTAAGCACCGGCTGGGGTATCTCCAGCAAGTGGCAGTGCTTGGCCGACTCGGAAAGGAGGTTGTGGTGGCAGCCTATGTAGCTGGTAAGCGACATGACCAGCTCCTCGCGTATCGGGTCGATGGGCGGGTTGGTCACCTGGGCAAAGAGCTGCTTGAAATAGTTGTACGGAAGCTGGGGCCGGTCGGAAAGTACCGCCAGCGGGGTGTCGGAACCCATGGAGCCCACCGGCTCCTCACCGTTTGTCGCCATGGGGGTCAGCAACACCCGGATGTCCTCGGCGGTGTAGCCAAAGGCCGTCTGCCGGGTAAGCAGGGTCTGGTGGTCGGGCTGATGCACGCCGGGAGGCGCGGGGAGCTTGGCCAGCTCGATCTTGTTCTCCTCGACCCACTGCCTATAGGGCTTGCGGGTGCAGAGGTCGGCCTTCAGTTCGGCGTCGTCGATGATACGTCCCTGGCCGAGGTCGACCAGGAACATCTTGCCCGGTTCCAGCCGCCCCTTCTTTATAATCTCTTGCGGGGCGAACTCCAGCACGCCGACTTCGGAGGCCATGACCACCAGGTCGTTCGTCGTGACCACATAGCGGGCGGGGCGCAGGCCGTTACGGTCGAGGGTGGCGCCGATGACGCTGCCGTCGGTAAAGGCCATGGCCGCCGGACCGTCCCACGGCTCCATCATAGCGGCATGGAACTCATAGAAACCGCGCTTCTCCTCGTCGATCTCCACGTTCTTGCTCCATGCCTCGGGGATCATCATCATCATGGCGTGGGGGAGCGAACGGCCCGAGGCCACCAGCAGCTCAAGGGCGTTGTCGAAGGCCGCGGAGTCGCTGACGTTGGGGTTTACGATGGGGAAGAGCTTCTTTATGTCATCGCCGAAGAGTTCCGACGCAAGGCTTTCCTGCCGCGCATACATCCAGTTGGTGTTGCCGCGTACCGTGTTGATCTCGCCGTTGTGGGCCAGAAAGCGGAACGGATGGGCCAGGTCCCAGGTCGGGAAGGTGTTGGTGCTGTAACGCTGATGCACGAGGGCCAGGGCGCTGACCATGGTCTCGTCGCTCAGGTCGTGGTAGAAGGTCTCCATCTGGTCGGCCAGAAGGAGCCCCTTGTAGACAATGGTCTTGTGCGACAGGCTGGTTACGTGGAAGTAGCTGGCCTGGGAAAGCCCCGAGGCGCGCACCGCATTCTCGGCCTGCTTGCGGATGACGTAGAGCTTGCGCTCGAAGGCGGCCGGGTCGGCGCTCTTTCGGGCGACGAATACCTGCCGGATGATCGGCTCCACCTCGCGGGCAGTCTTGCCGATGGTCGTGCTGTCCACCGGCACGTCGCGCCAGCCCAGGAGCGATTCACCTTCGGCGGCGATGAACTTTTCGAGGATCGCTTCGCACTGCTTGCTCTGGGAGGCCTCGCGGGGGAGGAAGACCATGCCCACCGCGTAGTCGCCCGGCTGGGGCAGGGTGAAGCCCAGTTTCGACGCCTCGCGGCTGAAGAACTCGTGGGGCATCTGGATCAGTATTCCCGCGCCGTCGCCCGTGTCGGGATCGGCTCCCGTAGCGCCGCGGTGGGTGATGTTGACCAGAATCTCCAGCCCCTGCCGGATGATCGAGTGGGACTTCGCCCCCTTGATGTTCGCGACAAAGCCGACGCCGCAGCTCCCCTTGGCAAAGTCAGGGTTGTGCAGTCCGCCCTCTTGTCTGGCTGTGTGGCGGGACCCCATATCGAGTTCAGATGCCGTGGTCTTCAAACCGTGGTTCTCCTTTTGCGTATAAAATTGCCCCGGCCTGAGCCGGGAGTATGGTGTCAGTCAGAAAATCACTTGCCGGGACAGAGATAATCCGGAGGGGTTTACCGAGACCCTTGAGCAAGGAAACATCCGGTTTTCCACACGGTTATAAGCGAAAACGCAGGTCAGGGGTGGAAAATTCGGGACGGTAACTGTAGCACAGATGGTCGGGAAAATTCCAGTGGAAAGTTGAATAGTTGGGCAGAATTTGCAGCCTGTCGGGGGCGGCTCGCCAGGGCCTCTCAGTTGCTGCCCACCGCCGGAGTCCAGAGGTAGTAGAACCCGGGCTGCACCTGGATTATTGAATCAAGCAGGCCCAGGTCCACCAGCGAGGCCTTGGGGAGGGCGGCCCTGTTGAGCGCCGTGTTGTAAATATTGTCGTCGGCATATTCCGTGCGGCGGTAGGCCACCACCTTCGCGTCATCCGGCAGCTTGGCCAGCTTCTTCGCCCCGGCCACCGCGTCGGAGAGATAGCCGATCTCGTCCACCAGCCCCAGCGTGCGGGCCTCATCAGCCGTAAAGACCCGGGCCGTCGCCACCGTGCCCAGCTGCTCGTCGGAAAGGTTGCGCTCCTTCTTCACCAGCATCCTGAACCGGTTGCCCATATCATTAATAAGGGCGTCGAACATCTCGTTTTCCTCCTTCGTACCCGGCCTCAGAGGGGAGCCCATGTCCTTGTTCGCCCCCGACTTGCTGATATCCACCTCCACACCGACCTTCTCCAAGAGCCCTGTCACGTGGGGCCTTATGAACAGCGCGCCGACGGAGCCCGTCACCGTCGTCGGGTGGGCCACAATCCGTTCCGCCGACAGGGCCACGTAATAGCCGCCCGATGCCGCGATGTCCATCATCGCCGCAACCACTGTAGCTCCGGTCTTCTCCTTGAGGCGGGAAATCTCGTGGTAGAGAATGTCGCTGGCCGTCACCGATCCTCCGGGGGAGTTAATGGTGAGCAGCACCGCCTTGATCTCCTTGTCCTTCTCCGCCCTCCTGAGCTGCGCAACCACCTCCTGCACCATGCTCGGCTCGGACCGCAACATCCCGCGCCGGGGCGAGTCGGATATCGTCCCCTCTATCGGGATCACCAACACCTTCCCCTTCGCCGTGCCCTCGATTACATGCTCCTGCAGCGGGGCGGAGTGGTCGGGGAAAAGGTTGACCTTGGGCGTACCGCAGGCGGTGAGGAGGAGGGTGGTGAGAATAATGAGGATGCTAATTTTCATGGTTTCAGGCATTCCTTTCACGGCGGTTAGCGTATGATCATCTGCTGCCATTCTATATAACTGGCAAATGCGATCAAGAGGATGATGGCTCTCTCAGGTTTCTACGTCTTTATCAGTTTTGCCGGGGCATATCAATCGGCAAAATACGCAAGCGTGGGTTTCTGTTACCGAAGCCTCGTGTAGTCCCATGAGATTTCTCAGGCGACATAGTGAGAGACACCGAAGCTGCCCCTTACAATGCCAACGGGATATTCAGTTCGCGCGCGATTTCACGGACCGTATCCAGCGCACCCTTGTAATCAAGGCGGTCCAGTTGTCGCGCAAGTTCGGAAATCTGTGCATCGCTCGCACTGGTCTTTAACCGTGAGATCAATGCGGTCACTGATTCTTCGGGGTATATCTCCTGTTTGTCGAGATAGTGGGCCAGCTCATTGAGGCGGTTGGCTGCGTCCTCGGGGTCGTAGGGCTCGACCCGGGCGGATGCCGGGGCAGGCTTGCCGACTTCCCTGGCGATGAATTCAAAGGTTTCATTCAGCGCGGTATCGAGTTCTTCAAGGGTAACGGGGGTCGCGCCTGAGCGGACATCATGCTCCAGTTGGGCGGCAATGGCCGATATTCGCGTTAACCCCACCATGCCGGCGACACCTTTCAGGCCATGCAGTTGTTCAAGCATCCCTTCCCTGTCGCCTGTCTGCGCACGTTGCTGGAGATCTGCTGCCGTCGACGAGAAATCGTTGGCAAAGTCATGCAGCAGATGGCAGATCAGCTTTCTGTTGCCGCTTGCCCTCTTTACCGCTCCGGTGGAGTCGAAGCCTGGCTGATCAGCGGGGATGCAAGGGATCTCCTGTGTTGCCGGCTCGTGAGTATACGCAGGAGGAATTTCGGCAGACCTGCCGGGGACCGGTTTTATCCATTTTACGAGAGTAGCGGCAAGGGTTTCGGGGATTATCGGTTTTGCGACATGGTCCACCATTCCGGCGGCAAAACACCTCTGCTTGTCCTCTTCCATGACGGCCGCCGACATGACGATGATGGGCACATCCTTGTACGGCGGTTTGTCAAGGATACGCGCCGCAGTGCGGCATCCGTCCATGCCGGGCATCTGAAGGTCCATGAGGATGGCGTCGAAGGTGTCGGCATCGGTCATCTTCAGCGCAGTTTCGCCGCTGTCGGCGATGGATACGTTCATTCCCAACCCTGCAAGGAGTTCCGCCGCGACCTGCCGGTTGATCTCGTTGTCTTCAACCACCAGTATCCTGGCGCCATGGATAGCGGCGCTGTATTGCCAAAGGTCGATTTCTGAAGGGTGTTCTTGTCCCGCTGGTTTTTCACCCTCCGGCCGCAGTCCGAATTTTACGGTAAAGATGAATTCACTCCCCCTGCCGGGCTCGCTGTCTACGCAGATATCTCCCCCCATCAGGTTGACCAGTCGGCGGCTGATGGCAAGGCCCAGCCCGGTACCGCCGTATTCCCTGCTTATGGAGCCTTCGGCCTGCTGGAACGCCGCAAACAGCTTTCTGAGATGTTCGGCGGAGATGCCGATGCCGGTGTCGTGGACGGAAAACCTTAGTGTGCACGAATGGTTATTGCGCTCTGTTACCTCCGCGGTGATAACGATTTCCCCCCTGTTGGTGAACTTTACCGCGTTGCCGACGAGGTTGTTGAGCACCTGCCCCAGCCGCAGCGGGTCGCCGGTCAGGAGATCGGGCACGTTGTCGCTCAATGAGTAGCTTATGGTGATGTCCTTTTCTTCAGCCTTTGCCCTGAACAGGTTTATGCAGTTTTCCAAGGCCATTCTCGGCCTGAACGCGACAGTTTCAATCCTGAATGCGCCTGCCTCTATTTTCTGGAAATCGAGGATGTCGTTGAGAATATGGAGTAGGGCTGTTGACGAGGTCTGTATCTTTTGCAGATAGTCGACCTGTCTGGGTGTTAAGTCAGTTTCAAGGGCCAGTCGCGTAAGGCCGATGATGCCGTTCATCGGCGTGCGGATTTCATGGCTCATGCTCGATAAGAAATCACTCTTGAGTTTTGCCGCTTTTTCCGCCTCGTCCCGGGCTTTCAGCAAGGCCTGCTGAGCTTCCTTTCTTTGGGAAATATCCCTGATAAATGCGTAGAACGTTCCCCCTTTGATCTTCCGGTAGTTTGTAGTGACCTCTATGTCTATGATGCTCCCATCCTTGCGGTAGTGTCGGGTCTCAAAGCAGTCATAGCCTGTGCCTATTATCTTCTGTATATGGGCGGCAGTCTCTTCAGGGCGCTCGTTGGCTTCGATGTCGGATATTTTCATGCTCAGGAGTTCCTCACGGGTATATCCCGTAAGCTTGCAGTAGGCGTCATTTACCTCCACCAGCCTGCCGGTACTGTCCACCTCCCAGAAGCCGTCCTGGGTGGTTGCCAGAAGCGTGGCATACTCCTGCTCCGACTCTCTCGCGCCGGTAAGGTCACGGATCACGGCCTGGAGCGCTCTTTGCCCGCCAATCTCAAACATTGAAGCCGCGACCATGGCGGGGAATTCTTCGCCATCGAAGCGCTTGTGAACCCATGAAAAGGTATGGGTGCCCCGGTTGAGAGCTGTTGCTATCATTTCCTGAGCCATTTCAGCGGAACCGCGCCCGCTGGGCTGATTTTCCGGCGACAGTTCCCAGGGCCGGACGGACAAAAAATCATCGATATCCTTTGCCCTGAACAGTTTGACGGCAGCCGGGTTGCATGAAGTGTAACGCCAGTCGGGCGGAGCTATGACCAGCATGGCGTCCATCGAGCTTTCAAAGAGTGCCCGATGTTTCTTCTCGCTCTCCCGAAGCGCTTCCTCCGTCTCTTTCCTCTCGGTTATGTCGGTATGGACCGAGACGGCCACTTCCCCGAACTTTGAGTGGTTGAAAAGGGAAACGCTGGCATGGCTCCAGAAGACAGTCCCATCCTTTCGGATGTTCTTTATTTCACCCTCCCATGAACCGTCTCGCTTCAGGCTGGCTATTATTTCTTTCGCGGTCTCTTCAGCCCTTTTTTCGCCCGGCGCGTTTACGATCGAGACATCCTTGCCGATCATTGCCCCCTTTTCGTACCCGAACATCCGGTCGAATACGGAATTGGTGTAGACAATGGCCCCGTTTCCCATGGAGACCAGGTAAACCGCCTCGGCCATGTTCAGCATGATCTCGCCATGGAAGCGCGCCTCTTCTTCGGCCTTTTCAGCACGCTTTTTTGCCCGGATCATCCCTTCCACTACGGAAGAGATCAGC
>JAOUDF010000116.1 GCA_029859385.1 Nitrospirota bacterium | reverse complement strand
ATGCTCTCCCTTGATAGACTGACTTCCTGGCTTGCAGAGCTCGACGCCAATGGCTGCATTGGTGTGGGTTTTGGTGGTGGCGAGCCAACCCTTTATCCTCAGTTGAAAGAACTCTGTTCCTTTGCTGCGCGTAGAACTAATCTGGCCATATCAATGACAACTCACGCACATAGATTAAGCGAGCATCTTTTGAAGGAACTTGCGGGAAATGTGCATTTTGTAAGAGTGAGTATGGACGGTGTTGGTCTCACATATGAGGCCATCCGCTGTCGTCCTTTTGACGTACTGCTCGACCGAATTGCCGCTCTTAGGCGCATTACATGTTTTGGGATTAATTTCGTAATCAACTCGAAAACCATCGGCGACCTTGACACAGCTGTTAAGCTTGCTGAGGATCTTGGTGCATCCGAGTTCTTGTTGCTACCCGAGGAGCGTGTAGGACGTGGTGTTGGTATAGATAAAGAGACAACCGTTGCTTTGCAGAAATGGGTAAACTCATATCGTGGCGCCCTCCCTCTCGCAGTAAGCGAGGGCGGCGCTGAGGGACTTCCTACGTGTAATCCGTTCGCTGCAGAGACTGGTCTAACTGCCTACGCTCACATAGATGCAACAGGAGTTATTAAGCAAACATCCTTCGAATCATGTGGAGTGCTGATTAGAGAAACTGGTGTTTTAGCTGCTTTTGATGAATTAAAAGCAATGAAGTAGGGAGGGGACAATGAGAATATGGCGTGGCTATGGAGCAGAGCACTCACAGAATCTTGTAATGATAGGTCAATTTAAACAACAGGAGGATGCTGAAAAAACTCAGAAAATAATCGAGCAGCTGTCAACAGGCTTTAGCGGTAAGGCAGACCTTGAAACACCTTATTACCGATTCGATGATGATGTACAGGCCTTGTTAAGGGAAACAAACGTTTACAACCTAGCCCCTTACGAGCTTGAGCAGTTAGTATATGATATTAATGTCAGAATAATCGGTGACAAGCTAGTATTGACCACAGAAGAACTGGATGTCTCTGCCTTTTTAAAATTAATGATAGAAAATGGTGCAAAAGTTGAAATATATTCAGCTCACGATTACCCAGAGGCTGAGTTTGGACGAGGAAAATAGAAATGCCAGCAATAAATTGGGCAGCATTTGAGGCGCTCCCTGGAAGTA
Source organism: Nitrospirota bacterium (assembly GCA_029859385.1). Classification (GTDB taxonomy): domain Bacteria; phylum Nitrospirota; class JAOUDF01; order JAOUDF01; family JAOUDF01; genus JAOUDF01. The sequence continues at coordinate 6,918 of JAOUDF010000116.1, read as the reverse complement.
ATAGTCAAAATTTCGAGAATCTTTGTCGTGGACTAATGCGCCTACATTTTGGTCGCTTTGGTCAATTCAAGGCACTTTCGAATCAACCTGGTGTTGAATTTCATCTTGCACTGAAGAAAAAATGCGCTCTCGGAGATGTTGCACAGTGGTTTGGATGGCAATGTAAATTCCATAAAAGAACGGCAAGTGGCTATCTAGCAGCGTCTAGTAAAAGAGATATTCTTGAGTCACTTCAAACCACCGAGCGCGAATTGCCTAACATTACTGACTGGGTTCTATGGACACCTTATACATTAAGCAAGAATGACCAAACTTGGTTTTATTCTCTGAATAAATCAATGACTCTTCATCTTTGGACTGAAGAAGACCTTGATACCTATCTTTGTGGTGATGGTTTACTGCTAAGAAGTTCCTATTTTGCAGAACTTGTTTTAACACCAGAAGAATTAGCACTTAGGCATAATGAGGCAATTCAACCAATTTCTAAACGATGGTTTCCTGCCCATCAGACAGTTGATGCTGAGCGCACTATTCGGCGAATGATCGGGGAGCCTAGTTCCTGGCAGCAAATAATCGCTGTAGGCGAGCGTTTGAAGAAGACGGTAGAGGTACTAACGGCCAGTCGGTATGTTTCAGTTGAGATCGAAAAGTCGCTTAAGGTATTCGTAGACGCATGTTGTGCTTTTGCCGATACGCTCCTGCATCTCCACGAAATCCTTGCTAATGGTGATCTAGACATTATCCAACAAAAACTCGCCGAGCGAAATACAATAATAGATTCTCAGGTACGCACGACTCCAAGGCTGCTTCGAACCTTGAATTTATCTATCTCGCTGGAAACAACCAATGCTCTAGATGATATGCGAATCGCACAAGAGCTATTAGATGAAGTTGAAGAATTCCTAGGAGTGGGGCTAGTCGCCGTGATGGCAGATGCGGGTGGGGGCAAAACCCAGCTGGCAGCCGAATTAACCTCGCCGAGAGAGGATAGCCCTGCTGGTGTTTTGCTTCATGGTCGGTATCTTCACAAGGGGCAAACATTGGATGACCTCGCACATTATTTTTCTATTAATGGGCAACCCCTGACTAGCATGGAAAAATTGCTTGCTGCGTTAGATGCTGCTGCTAAAAGGAGTAAATGCAGACTTCCTATAGTAATAGACGGACTTAATGAGTCCGAAAACCCAAAGGACTGGAAGGCGCCCTTGGCCGTTCTCGGTGAGACTGTAAAAAGATATCCCAATGTCCTTGTCGTCTGCACATTGCGCACGGGAGAACATCGGCGAGAAGATCAGGGGTATGGAGCACTATCGCAGACCAACGCAAGAGAATCATTTGCTGTAATGGCACTTCCAGATGGGGTAAGGAAGATCGAGATTGAAGGCTTCGGGGGAGACACACGCGATGCAATTGAGAAATATTTCAGATACTTCAAAATCAACCCTGGGGATGCGGAAATACCTCTTGAGTTCTTACAGCATCCGCTGACCTTGCGAATCTTCTGTGAAGTCACGAACCCTGATAGGAAACACGAAGTTAACGTAGACTATTTTCCGGCAACGTTGACACCACTACTCGAAAAGTATGTTGTTAATGTTTGTGAGCGGATATCACAATTGCCTAATCTTACCTATTCGTACAATGCTCCTGATGTTGAGGCAGCGATCTATCATTTGGGACTCGAATTGTGGAATGTTAAGAAACGTGAAGTAGATGAGGCGAGCTATCGTGCGACAGTGTCCGACACTAACCGTGCATGGGATAGCAGTGTTGTCAACCTACTTGCACAAGAGGGTATTATCTTCAGAAATCCTGGAGCCGAGCCGGGTAATTATGTGATTACGCCTGTATATGATGCGCTAGGTGGATACATTGTTGCCAACTCCCTACTTGTGAAACATGCGAGTGATAGGACATTCGAATGGTTTAAAAAGCCAGCAGTGATCTCCTCGTTTGGGGGTAACGATAGCCATGAATTGGCAGCAGACATATTTAGAGCCCTGGTAGCCCTTGCGCCCCGCCGTATGCACGGTACGCAGATTTGGAAAGAAGTGCCTGAGCCTTTTCGCATTGCGGCCCTCAGGTTTGCGACAGTGCTTGAGGCAGAATATTTAGACATAGATACTGTTGCTGCACTCTTAGAGCTAATCAAAGATAATCCCAAGGAAAGACCTCGTCTGTTTTCTCGACTACAGGGAATTCGCTCTGCGACAACTCACCCACTTAATTCAGAATTTCTGGATCAGGCCCTTCGTGCAATGTCTGTTTCAGATCGTGATCTAACTTGGACTGAATGGATCAGAGCGACCCGATCCGAAAAATTCAATGACCTCCTCGCAATAGAGCTTAGGTGGAAAAAGGATACCACGACACGGACGCCATCTGATCGACTTAGGGCTAAATGGGTTATGTGGCTTCTGACTTCCACAGATCATGAACTTCGGGATGTTGCGACCCGCACATTGTATTGGTTTGGTCGTGGCGAGCCGGCCGCGCTCTTCGACGAAACCTTGAGATCACTTGAAATTAATGATCCGTATGTTCCAGAGCGGATGCTTGCGGCAAGCTATGGTGTCTCAATGGCGCGGCATGTTGACTTAAAAGACGACATTTTCGGGAAAAAGATATTGCCACAGTACGCCCGCCGTATTTATGAAAAAATGTTTGCTGAGGGCGCCCTATTTGGCACTACCCATTTGCTAATGAGAGAATATGCGCATAGAACAATCGAACTCGCAACTCTGCATGATTCTAGCCTGTTCTCTTATGAGGAGATTGAAAGATGTAGACCTCCGTTTACTAATGGGGGACTTCGTGCATGGAGTGAAAGCGAAACTTCAAAGGAAGAGCTGCACGGCCTTGATTCGCCTTTCCGAATGGACTTCGAGAACTACACAATTGGAGGATTGGTGCCGGACCGCGGGAATTACGACTTTAAGCATGCGGGATATCGGAAAGTGAGATCACAGCTCCTTTGGAGGGTCGAACAGCTTGGTTGGTTAAGTGAGTTATTTAAGACTGTAGACAATGCGATCGCAAATGAACGACATTGGCCGCGGATAGGCAGTGACGCGAAAAAGACGGACCGATACGGCAAGAAGTATTCATGGATAGCTTATTTCGAGATGTCTGGCCACTTGTATGATCAACGTGTGCTGGTTAATTGGCGGGAACGCACGTCTGATGTAGATATTGATCCAAGTTTCCCCGAACGTGTCACAAAGGGGCAACTTATAAAGGATGATTTCCTTGGTGATCCCGTAATGGAGTTGAAGGAATGGATCGCACATGGACCTTTTCCGGACGTATGTCCCTATTTAAGATTAGAGGAAGTGCAAAATGAGGCAGGCCCCTGGCTTGCATTAGACGGCGTAATTTCCCAACAAGATGAGACACGCGGTCGCAAGTTATACTGTTTTATGCGCAGCTTTCTTGTGTCAAGCGAAGACGCTGATGCTTTTCTTGGTCACCTAACTAACCAGGACTGTGGTAGAAGTGTGTTACCAGAGAAGCCATCTGTCATCTATACATTTGCAGGAGAAATTCCGTGGAGTGACACTTTCCTTAAGAGTGAGCAGAGTGAGTTCTCATTTGTAATCAAAGAAGAGACAGTTAAGGTACGGCGAACTGAAAAAGAAGTGTATTTGGATGGCAAAAAAATGGAATGTTCGCCATTAGATTTGTTTCTACGTCGTTTCGGTAATGTTGCCGGCGACGCCGAACGGATAAGTGACGAAGACCTCAAACGCATCGAAGTTCGCAATGTGCCAGTAATGATCGAGGAAGTTAAGCGGGAATATGCAAAAATTATTGCTTTAATACCCGTCTGTGATTTCAGATGGGAAGGCTATCAAACCGCTGCGAGCGATACCGGACGTGCTACTGTCTTAGCGAAGGAAATTGCCTTAGATTTAGAGTTAATCGGACAGCCACAATCCTTTGATATGTATACAAAAGGCGGTATACGAGCCACATATAACATTTCTGATCAAGGCAATGTTTTCAATAATCATCAAAGCATGTTCTTCATTAAGGAAAATCTCTTACAAAAATATATAGAGAAAAACAACCTGGTTCTCATTTGGGTTATGTGGGGTAAGAGAGAATACTCTTCGGAACTGTACTATAAACTTTCTAATAGCGCCGACCACTTTGAACAAAGTCATTCTCCATTCAATTTTGTGAAGAGGTACTAATAAGTCAGAAGATGGAGCGTAAAGAGTAAAGGTCAAGTTTTAACCAGGCGCAACCCCTTTTTCAGCAAATAAGATTAAGCCGCTTATAGCATCCATTACTCTTCGCCAGCCCCTCCACCGCCGCAGCTATCGTAATGGGACGAAACGCCAACGGCCGCGTCGAATGGAAAGACGCGGACGGCAGGACGTTGAAAAAGAACGAGGAAGGGTGAGTCACCCTTCCTTCTTTTCCTTGCCTCCTCCGCCCCAATCAGCTACATTTAACAGGTGCTACAGTCAGACCAGTTCAAAGACCATTCAGGAGGTTGAATCATGGGCACAAAATTCTCAGAAGATGTCATTCCGCTGAGTGACCTCAAGATTAACCCGGGCAAGGTGGTAAAGCACGCGTCCGAGGCGCACCGCCCTGTGCTGCTTACCAGCAGGGGCCGAGGGATTGCCGTGATGCTGTCGCTGCGCGATTATGAAGAAGCGGCTGAGGAGCGTTCCTTCATGCGAGGAGTGGTTCAAGGGCTTATGGATCTCGAAGAGGGGAGAGAGATGAGTCTCGCCGACGCGAAAAAACATCTCGGGCTAAAATAATCCATGGCGAAGAAAAGCTCTATCTCCTTTGCCGCCTCGGCCATAGCGGACCTGGAATCTATCCGGGAATATTATGCGGAACAGATGGTGCCCGATGTCGGTGAACGGCTGGTGTTGGAAGTGGTGTCTCATCTGGAAAAGCTTGCCGTGCATCCCGACATGGGCCGGGTTGTGCCCGAGTTCAGCGTGGAATACCTGCGTGAACTGATCTTTCCGCCTTTTCGGATCGTCTATCGTCGCGACACCAACAAAGTCCGCATAGTCCGCGTCTGGCGCAGCGAGAGATTGCTCACGCTTCCCGAACCTTGAACGAAAAAGCATTGCCTCCTCCGCCCCAATCAGCTACATTCGCAGCATGAAGATCAACGTCACCATTCCTGCCTCTACCTCCAACCTCGGCCCTGGTTTTGACACCCTGGGCATGGCCCTGACCCTCTACAACGAGCTTTCGCTGTCGCCTTCGGAAAAACCGGAGAAGGTTTTGCCCTCGGCGGATTTTGAGTCCGCTGTTGCTGTAATCACTCCGTAAGTGAGAAAACCGAATGGCGTTAATCAAGATGTTGCCCGCCATGTTTAAAGAAAAATTTTTAGATGCCGCTTAATAATGTATTGATTTTACAGTTATAATTATGCTTAATTAAAGATAGTTGAATGGCCCTGTTATGGAAAATTCGTCATGCCTTCATTTAACCACTATGATTTGACTCTTCTTAATCCGGCGTTTGATTCTCCACTGGTCGACGTTTTGACGGAACTGGAACATCTGCGCCGGTTGCAACTGAAGGGGACAACGCCGACTCCTGTTTTTTTTCAGCTAAAGTACATCTTCCACATGCTGGAAAGTTTGGGTTCAGCCCGCATCGAGGGGAACCACACGACATTGGCCGACTATGTGGAAAGCAAGCTGGGCGGCGCCCGACAGACTTCCTCTGACCAGCTTTGCGAAATGGAAAACATTGAAGCAGCCATGGTGTATATCGAGGAGGGCGTAAACACCGATGATGATCTGACGGAACACTTCATTCGTGAACTGCATGCCATCACGGTGAAAAGTCTGGAGCGGGAGGGGGATGCCACGCCGGGGGCGTATCGGCAGACACGGGTGAAGATTGCTCAGTCCGAACACGTGCCGCCGGAGCCTGTTCAGGTGCCACACTACATGCAGGAACTGGTTGGATTCATCAATGGAGACCACCCACGCAAATATGATCTCATCAAGGTGGCGTTGGCGCACCATCGCTTCGGCTGGATACACCCTTTTGGCAATGGTAATGGTCGTGTGGTCCGGCTACTGACCTACGCATTGCTGATCAAATACGGTTTCAAAGTAAAAGCCGGCGGCAGGTTATTGAACCCAACGGCTGTATTTTGCAATGACCGCGATTTGTATTACACCATGCTGGGGCATGCTGATACCGGTACCACGGAAGCTCTGGAGAAGTGGTGCGTTTATGTGCTGAAAGGTATCCTGGATGAATTGCGCAAAGTGGACCGGTTGGCCGATTTCGGCTATCTGAGCGAGAGCATTCTTGCCCCTGCTATCTCTCATGCGAGAGAAAGGGGGCTCATTACGGCGATGGAAGAGAGGGTGTTGCTCATAAGCGCGAAAAACGGCGTTGCCAAGTCGTCTGATTTGGCAGCGGCAATGCCGGGGATGTCGGCGGCTCAGCGTACCTATCAAATCAGAAAACTGGTGGAGCGTAAGATGTTGCAGCCGATCAAGGAAGGAGCACGGCAATACACCATTGGGTTCAGCAATAACTACCTGCTGCGAGGTGTAATCCGTGCCTTGTCAGAGGAAGGTTTTATCTCTTCATCGCTGAACAAGGTTGAGAGCTGACAGCATCGCCTTCTTTTCCTTGCCTCCTCCGCCCCAATCAGCTCCATTCGCAGCATGAAGATCAACGTCACCATTCCTGCCTCTACCTCCAACCTCGGCCCGGGTTTTGACACCCTGGGCATGACCCTGACCCTCTACAACGAGCTTTCGCTGTCGCCTTCGGAAAAACCGGAGAAGGTTTGAGACAACACGGGCGGCCCGACGCTCAAAAAGAACGAAGAACGGTGATCTCGACGGGTAATCTGCGAATTAAATTGGTGCCGGCGGTCGGAATCGAACCTAATCTATAGCGCCTAGAAA
>JAOUDF010000115.1 GCA_029859385.1 Nitrospirota bacterium | reverse complement strand
AAACGTGACGCGAAAGAGGTGCGCGCCAAAACTTCCTCAAAGAAGGAAATACGGACAGCTCGGTCTAGGTCGGTTGCCAAGAAGGAAACAGTCGCCAAGCGTGTCAAGCCATCGGCAAAACCTGAAACAATGATGGCTAAAGCAATGCCGACAGTGACGCCTCAAGCAAAGGCGGTTGATACGGCATCGGCGTCAGTGCCCGAAGCGGCCCTTGACCGGGCTGCGTCAATCGAGCCGGTATCGCTCGCTCAAAAAGAAGAGAACGCGTTGGGAGGTTTTGCCTCTAATGCAGACAGGCGCACCGCCCTCAGAGCGCTTGAGTCGCGGATGGCTTCCGGCAATGTTGTCCTCGCCCGGATGGAAGAAAAACTGGCAGGCCTCATGAAGGAACTTGAAAAGAGAGAAAAGGATCTTGCAAGGGACAAGGCTGCAATCGAGGGAGGCGGGATACAGGATAGTACGGTGGTGGACAGGTACAATTCCGGTGTGTCGCGTTACAACAAGCTTCTTGCCTATGCCCGTCAGGTTGCCGCGGAATGTGACAGTGTCCGGCGGGAGAATCATGAACTGTCCGTCAAGTATCGGAGCCTTGCGGTGCGTTAAACTGGAGTTTAAAAGTACAGATGCTGAAACGCAAAAAGGACTGCCCAATTTGAGCAGTCCTTTTTTGATTTTGGCGTCCCCAAGGGGATTCGAACCCCTGTCGCCGCCGTGAAAGGGCGGTGTCCTAGGCCGGGCTAGACGATGGGGACAACTATGGTGAGCCGCGTAGGATTCGAACCTACGACCCTCGCCTTAAAAGGGCGGTGCTCTACCAACTGAGCTAGCGGCCCGCGCGAAGTCGGAACTTTAGCAAAACCCTCCGCGAAATGTCAACAGAAACATGGTTGTCGGCCCTATCTTCCTGATTTGGCTGTATTTCCCTGCCTCCGGAAAGAAGGCAGAAATGGGTGGTATTTTTCGGGCTGAAAGTGTACTATTACATGGTTTGCTCACTTGAGTCCGAGGTGTTTTTTTGTCAGATAAAAAAGAGGTGAAAACGGTGTCTTCTTCACTGGGTCCGGAAATTACGGAAAATGCCGCTTACGGTGCTGATAACATAAAGGTACTCGAAGGTCTCGAAGCGGTCAGAAAGCGGCCTGCCATGTATATCGGCAGCACGGGGAGCCCCGGCCTGCACCATCTGGTGTGGGAGATCGTCGACAACAGTGTTGACGAATCGCTGGCCGGTCATTGTTCGAAGATCGACGTCATCATTCATGTTGATAACAGCATCACGGTCATCGACAACGGCCGAGGCATCCCAACGGAGATGCATGCGGAGCAGGGTCGCTCGGCGGCTGAGGTCGTGCTGACGGTGCTCCATGCCGGTGGTAAGTTCGACAACAGCAGCTACAAGGTTTCGGGTGGACTGCACGGTGTTGGTGTTTCGGTAGTAAATGCCCTCTCTGAATGGCTTGAGCTGGAGATCAAGCGAAACGGCGAGGTATTTCAGCAGCGGTATGAGCGGGGCGAGCCGTGCTATCCGCTTAAGGTGGTGGGTACCACGAAGGAGCGGGGCACCAAGGTTACCTTCAAGCCCGATCCCCAGATATTCGAGGTGCTGGAATACTCCTACGATATCCTTTCCGGCAGGCTCCGCGAACTGGCCTTCCTTAACAAGGGGCTTCACATCACCATTGCCGATGAGCGCGAAGACAAAAGCCAGGAGTTTATCTACGAGGGCGGCATCGTTTCCTTCATCGAGCTCCTGAACAAAAACAAGCAACCGCTGCATGAAAAGCCGATCTACATCTACCGTGAGAAGGACAGTATACAGATTGAAGTCGCGATGCAGTATAACGACAGCTACGCGGAAACCATCTTCTCCTTCGCTAACAACATCAACACCCATGAGGGTGGCACCCATCTGGTCGGATTCAAGGGCGCCCTTACCCGTACCATGAACAACTACATCACCTCCAGCGGTCTTGGGAAAAACCTGAAGGAGACGCTGGCCGGTGAGGATATTCGCGAAGGGTTGACAGCGGTCGTCAGTGTGAAACTCCCCAACCCCCAGTTCGAGGGACAGACCAAGGAAAAGCTGGGAAACAGCGAAATAAAGGGGATCGTCGAGGCGGCGGTGAACGAGGCCCTGGCGGAGTTTCTTGAGGAAAACCCGGCAGTAGGCCGTAAAGTGGTGGAGAAATCGATTAATGCCGCCCGGGCGCGGGAAGCGGCCCGCAAGGCCCGCGAGCTCACCCGCAGGAAGGGTGCGCTCGAAGGGTGCGGCCTCCCCGGCAAGCTGGCCGACTGTGCCGAAAAAGATCCCGCCCTATCGGAGATTTTCATCGTTGAGGGCGACTCAGCCGGCGGCTCGGCCAAACAGGGGCGTGACAGGAAGTATCAGGCAATCCTGCCTCTGAAGGGCAAGATACTGAACGTAGAGAAGGCTCGCTTCGACAAGATGCTCTCCAGTGACGAGATCAGGGTGCTCATTACCGCCATGGGCACCGGCATCGGGGCAGACGACTTCGACGTGAACAAGTCGCGCTACCACCGGATCATCATCATGACCGACGCCGACGTGGACGGCGCCCATATCCGGACGCTTCTTCTGACCTTCTTCTACCGGCAGATGCCGCAGATCATCGAAAAGGGATTTCTCTACATCGCCCAGCCGCCCCTCTTCAAGATCAAGAAGGGGAAGAGCGAGAGGTATCTGAAGAACGAACGGGAGTTCGAGGATTACTTCATAACGTTGGGTACCGAGAAGATAACGGTGGAGGCATCGTCCGGCTCATATACGGGCGAAGCCCTGGCCGCTCTGATGCGGGATGTCCTCAAGTTTAATGCCATGCTGGACAAGGGAGCAAAGCGCGGGATGCGTCGGTCGGTAGCCAACGCCCTGCTTAAGGCCGGCATTCGAAGCAGCCTGTTCTACCAGGATGCACAGGCGCTGGATCGGTTTGAGTCCTCACTTCTGTCTGAAATACGGAAGGAGGCCGGTGAAATTGACCTTACCGTGGCCCGTCGCGATGCGGAAGGGAATCTGATTACGTCCGATCTGCTGGGCAGGCCCCTCGATGGCTCATGCAGCCTTGAGGTAAAAAGTGACGTAACACGTTACGAGACGATGAAGGTATCGCTTGGTTTACTGGATACGGTCATCGATTCGGTGGAGTTCCACAACCTCTGCGACGCCTGGACGAGGCTTGCCGGACTGGGTGACGGCCCATGGAAGCTCCTGGCTGAGAGCGAAGATCCGACCTCGGTCTCATCAAGGACGGAGGTACTGGACAGAGTGCTGGAGGCGGGTAAGAAAGGGGTCATGATCCAACGCTATAAAGGTTTGGGAGAGATGAACCCCGAACAACTCTGGGAGACCACCATGGATCCCACGACCCGCGCGCTGCTCCAGGTCTCGATTGATGATGTCGTTGCCGCCGACGAAATGTTCACCGTGCTCATGGGCGATCAGGTAGAGCCGCGGCGCGAATTTATCCAGCGTCATGCGCTGGAAGTGAAGAATCTGGACGTATAATTGTTGTAATGCCGTCATGCCGCTGCACGCCGGCATCCAGCTGCTTTAAAAATCTGGGTTCCGGCTTTCACCGGAATGACATCACCGTTTAATCGGTTTTCAACGGATCGTTAAGGACAACGAATGGACCTTCTGACCAACATAAAAAAGACCAACATCGAAGATGAGATGAAAACGTCCTACCTCGATTACGCCATGAGCGTAATCATCGGCAGGGCGCTTCCCGACGTGCGCGACGGCCTCAAGCCGGTTCACCGCCGCGTCCTCTACGCCATGCACGAGTTGGGGCTTACCTACAACAAGGCATACAAGAAATCGGCCCGTATCGTGGGCGATGTTATCGGTAAGTACCATCCCCACGGCGACTCGGCGGTGTACGACACCCTGGTGCGCATGGTACAGGATTTTTCCTTGCGCTATCCGCTGGTAGACGGGCAGGGAAACTTCGGGTCGGTGGACGGCGACTCTGCCGCGGCCATGCGGTATACCGAAGCGCGGATGGCCAAGATTACCAACGAACTCCTGGCGGACATCGAGAAGGAGACCGTCGACCTAGGTCCCAACTACGATGAGTCGCTCACTGAGCCGCTGGTGCTGCCCACCCGCATCCCCAACCTTCTGGTCAACGGCTCGGCGGGCATTGCAGTCGGCATGGCGACCAACATCCCGCCCCACAATCTGAACGAGATCGTCGACGCTCTCATCCTGATGATCGACAACCCCGACGTGACGAACCATGAGCTTATGGGCATCGTCAAAGGGCCCGATTTCCCGACGGCCGGCATCATCTACGGTACCAGGGGCATTCAGGATGCCTACGAGACGGGCAGGGGGCTTATTACTGTCCGGGCGCGGACCGAGATAGAGACCATGAAGGGAGACCGCGAGGCCATCATCGTCACGGAACTGCCTTACCAGGTCAACAAGGCGCGGCTGATCGAAAAGATTGCCGAACTGGTGCGGGACAAAAAGATTACGGGCATCAGCGACCTGAGGGACGAGTCGGACCGCGAAGGGATGCGCATGGTATTGGAACTGAAGCGCGGAGAGATTGCGTCGATCATCCTCAACCAGCTCTATAAACAGACGGCCATGCAGTCAACCTTCGGCGTCAACATGCTGGCCCTGGTCAACAATCAGCCGCGGGTGCTCAATCTCCGGAACACACTGTACTACTTCATCGAGCACCGCCGCGATGTCGTGACCCGTCGTACCCGCTACGAACTGCGCAAGGCTGAGGAACGGGCGCACATTCTGGAAGGGCTCAAGATCGCGCTCGACAACCTGGATGCGGTCATCAAGCTGATCCGCGAATCTGCCGGCCCCGACGAGGCCAGGCAAGGGCTCATGGAGAGCTTCGGACTGTCAAAAATCCAGGCGCAGGCCATCCTCGATATGCGTTTGCAGCGTCTTACCGGCCTTGAGCGGGACAAGATACTGGAGGAGTTCCAGGAGATCCTCAAGTTGATCGACTACCTGAAGTCGGTACTGGCGTCGGAAGAGCTGATGATGAAGATCATCAAGGAGGAGCTGGTCACCGTAAAGGACACCTATGGCGATGAGCGCAGGACGGAGATCACCGCCGACGAGGGAGAGATCAGCATAGAAGATCTGATTGCCGACGAGGAGATGGTGGTGACCATATCCCACGGTGGCTATATCAAGCGCAATCCGGTCAACATCTATCGCGCCCAGCGGCGTGGCGGCAAGGGCAAGATCGGCATGGAGACCAAGGAGGACGACTTTGTCGAGCACCTCTTTATCGCCTCCACTCACTCCTACCTGATGTTCTTTACTGACATGGGACGGTGCTACTGGCTCAAGGTATACCAGGTCCCCGAGGCGGGAAGGGCGAGCCGTGGACGGGCCATCGCCAATCTTCTCCAGATCCAGACCGATGAGAAGATCACCACGGTGCTCCCGGTTCGTGAATTCGTCGAAGGACAGTCGATCCTGATGGCCACGGCGCAGGGGATAGTGAAAAAATCGGCGCTGATGGAGTACTCCAACTGCCGCTCCAAGGGGATCATCGCCATCAACCTCGACGAGGGCGACCATCTTATCTCCGTTGCCCTCACCGACGGCAACCAGGAGGTCTTTCTGGCCACGCGCAACGGCAACTCCATCCGCTTCAGCGAGAAGGATGTTCGCGAGATAGGCCGAGTGGGCCGAGGTGTCATCGGTATCCGCCTCCGTGAAAGCGACCAGGTCGTGGGCATGGAGATCGTTACCGACGAATCGGCAATCCTGACCGTCTCGGAGAAGGGCATGGGCAAGAGGACCGATCTCGCTGAGTACCGCGCCCAGAGCCGTGGCGGCATGGGGGTCAAGACCATCAAGATTACCCCCAAGTCCGGACCTCTGGTGGGCATGGCCCAGATATCCGACGAGGATGAGATCATGCTCATTACCTCCAACGGAAAGGTGATCAGGGTCAAGATCAGGGAGATCAGGGTCCAAAGCCGCGCCACGCAGGGAGTGAGACTCTTCGATGTGGGTGAGGGCGACAAGATCATCGGTATGGCCAAGGTAGCGGAACAGGAGGAGAGCGGGAACCCGGAAACTGCTTCCGATCCTGACTCGGGCAATGGTGAAGGGGAGATGCTGTAAGGGGCGCGTCTATGGTGGCTCCTTCTGATTTGCAGATTATCTACCCTTTCAGCGAAACACTGCCGCTGAAAAAGGCCCGCGCCATCCAGTATCTCAAGACCTGCCATGCCCTGGCTGAGGCGGGCATCAGGGTCCATGCCATCTTCGGGAAAGACCCATCCCTCTCCGACACCGACTGCCTTGCCTGGTACGGCCTTAAGCCTCATCCAAACCTCACTTTGTGGCGGCTCCCGATCCTGAGAAAAAAGGAAGGGGGCCGCGGCATTTCCTGGAACGGCCTGTTCAACATCTTCTGCATCAGGAAAATCCGGTCGCTGGTGAAGGCCGGGGTCCCTTCAGTCCTTTTCCTCCGTCATCTCAAGTTGGCACACCATCTCGTAAAAAAAGGCATCGTCAACGATATCCCGACCATCTTCGAGGCCCACGAGGTCTTCTCCACCACAACGGAACGGACAGGGAGCAGGCAGAAGCTCAGGGAGATGGAGGCATCGGTCTTCGGCGCTGCCCGGATGGTCGTGTCTATCTCACAGGGACTGAAGGCCGGGCTCCAGCGGGAGTTCCAACTGAAGAGTGATCTGCCCGTCATTCCCGATGGCGCTGATATCCCGCGCTCAGCAGCCGTCCGTAAACCGGAGGAGGGGAACATCTGCTACACGGGGCACCTCTATCCCTGGAAAGGGGTCGATACCTTGGTGAAGGCCATGGCGCACCTGCCCGATGCCCGGCTGACTATCGTGGGAGGGGAGGCGGGCGATATCCAGAGACTACGCAGTCTTGGCACAGAACTGAAGGTAGAAGCGCGCATTCACTTTGAGGGGTGGGTGGCTCCGGAAAAAGTAGCCGGTTATCTGGAAAGGGCCCAAGTGGCGGTGGTCCCGCTGGGTACCGACGTCATCGCCAGCCATTTTACCTCGCCGCTGAAGCTCTTCGAATATATGGCCGCCGGAGTTCCGGTAGTTGCCTCCGATCTCCCGTCGGTGCGGGAGGTCTTAACCGACGGCGTGAATGCCGTGCTGGTGCGACCCGATGACCCCAAGGCGCTGGCGGAGGGGGTACAAAAACTCCTTGCCGACCGGTCTTTGGCCAACAGGCTGGCGACCCGGGCGCTGGATGACGTACGACAGTACAGCTGGTCGAGCCGGGCAGAAAAGATCAGGCTGGTGGCTGGGAGTATTCTCGGATGAATGCGGTGCGCTATGATCATAATGGCTTTAATGGCTGGATTGCGCCGGGATATGATAGCCCGGAGATGATCGGATTTCTGGCGGATTTGCCCCCTCGCCTGCAAGCCCCGGCGGATAGTTCGGTCAGGCAGGTCAAGGCATCAAAAGACAGGCGTGTCTTCATTGTATCGACCAGGATCGGCGGTGAAGAGCGCTGGTTTCACGTCAAGTACGACAGCTTCCCCCTTCTCAAAAATCTCAAGGCGATTAAATACGCATTCCTTGCCTCCCGGGGACAAAGGGCCTGGAAGGCCGGAATTGCCTCTTGTGAGCACAGTATTCCGACCCCTGCCCCGCTTGCGCTTCTTGAAAAGCGCGTCGGCCCATTTCTGACTGAGGCATTGTTTATCACGGAGTACGCCGAAGGGCTCGAGGGTTTCATGTCGTACTACCGGGAGCATTTTTACCGGAAAAACGACAGGGAATCGGTACTGGAAAAGAGGTGGTTGACGGAAGACCTGGCTGAGATTGTTGCCCGGATGCACAAAGCCGGCATCTGCCACGGTGACCTGAAGAAGAACAACATTGCCATCATGCCTCCGACGGACGGCGACGCCGGTTTCATGGTGCTTGACCTGGAAAACGCGGAGGTCAGGAACAACCTCTCCACTCCCGAAAGGATCGAAGATCTGGGTTGTCTGGCCTATTCCCTGGTCCGCTATACCAGTGCTGCTGACAGGATCAGGTTTTTCAGGAAATACTGCGACCTTGAACAGATTCCACCAAAAACAGGAAAGCGGCTGGTAAAGGAAATCGACC
>JAOUDF010000114.1 GCA_029859385.1 Nitrospirota bacterium | reverse complement strand
GACGGCCCGCTCGACACCCATCTGAAGGGTATAGGTAGAGCTGGGGCAGCCGGAACAGGCGCCTACGAGACGCACCTGCACGATACCGTCATCGGTGACGTCGACAAGGGCGATGTCACCGCCGTCGGCCTGAAGCGCGGGGCGGATGGTATTGAGGGCTTCCTGTACTCTCTGTTTGATATCAGACATTTGGTTCACCTCCTCAAAGCATTTATTGATGGACAGCTTTCTGTCATTACGGGAATCGTTATATTATCTCCCGCTGATCTCTTTTGCAACCATTTTCCCCCAAAACCAAGTTTATTCTTGACAATAAGGTACTGGATTAATTATATTTGCGCAGGTTTTTGTCGTTATAGGCGCGTAGCTCAGGGGGAGAGCGCTACCTTGACACGGTAGAGGTCGGCGGTTCGAAACCGCCCGTGCCTACCATCTCTCTCTTGATGAAATTTACCAAAATCAACAGAGTAGAGGATACGCCGGTGTGGGCATCATACCTCAATGATGCCTTTATTTATTTAGGGGCACCTCCGCGAGGGGCGTCACCGGCATTTCATGGCAATGGTTCAGAGCATACCCTTGGAGAAAACCATCACGGCATCCGGCGTATCGAAAACGGACCTGGAAACGTACCGCCATACCAGTTCACACATCATGGCCCAGGCAGTCAGGGAGCTTTTCCCTGACGTCAAACTTGCCATCGGCCCCGCCATAGAAGACGGCTTTTATTACGACTTTTCGACGTCCCATCCCTTTTCGCAGGAAGACCTGGTTCGTATCGAAGAGCGGATGGCCGAGATCGTCAAGCGGAACCTGCCGCTGGTGCGCCGGGATATGCCGAAGGCCGAGGCCATAGAGTTTTTCAGGAAGCGCGGCGAAACCTACAAGGTGCAGCTTATCGAGGATATTGAGGACGAGGCGGTCTCCCTCTATGAACAGGGTGATTTCATCGACCTCTGTCGCGGACCGCATCTGGCCTCCACGGGAAAGCTGAAGGCGTTCAAGCTCCTCTCCGTAGCCGGGGCCTACTGGCGCGGCGACGAAAAGAACGAAATGCTCCAGAGGATTTACGGGACTTCCTTCGAGAGCAAGGAGGAGCTGGAAAAGCACCTGGAGAAGCTGGAGGAGATCAAGCGACGCGACCACCGCAGGTTGGGCAGGGAGCTTGACCTTTTCTCCACGACGGAAGAGATCGGCGCGGGCCTGATCCTCTGGCACCCCAAGGGCGCCACGATCCGCCGGGCCATCGAGGATTTCTGGAAGGACGCCCACTGCCGTCAGGGGTACGACCTGGTCTATTCGCCGCACATTGCGCGGCTGGACCTCTGGAAGACCAGCGGCCACTGGGATTTTTACCGCGAGTCGATGTATGCCCCCATGGAGGTGGAAGGGGTCGGCTACGAACTCAAGCCGATGAACTGTCCGTTCCACATCACCATGTACAATGCGGCGCGAAAGAGCTACCGCGAGCTGCCGATACGGTGGGCGGAGCTGGGCACGGTCTACCGGTTCGAGCGCTCCGGCGCCCTGCACGGTCTTCTGCGGGTGCGCGGGTTCACGCAGGATGATGCACATATCTTCTGCCGGCCCGACCAGGTCGAAGCGGAAATTTACCGGGTACTGGACTTTACCCTTTACATCCTGAAGACCTTCGGCTTTACTGAGTACGACATCTATCTGTCGACCAGGCCGGAAAAATATGTAGGCAGCCTCGACAACTGGGAGCTGGCCACCAATGCCCTGCAGGCGGCGCTGGAAAAGAAGGGGTTGCCCTTCGAGGTCGACCCGGGCGAGGGAGTGTTTTACGGCCCCAAGATCGACATAAAGATACGCGACGTGCTGGGCAGGTCGTGGCAGTGCACCACGGTGCAGGTCGACTTCAACCTGCCGGAGCGGTTCGATGTCACCTATATCGGCGAGGACGGCGCGGCCCATCGGCCCATCATGCTCCACCGGGCGCTCATGGGCTCGCTGGAACGTTTCTTCGGCATACTCATCGAGCATTATGCCGGGGCGTTCCCCACATGGCTTGCGCCGATGCAGGTACGGGTGGCCAATATCACCGACCGCCAGCAGGAGTACATCGGAAAAATTGCCGATGAGCTTCGGGACGCGGGCGTCCGGGTGGAAGTCGACGACCGGAACGAAAAGCTGGGCTTCAAGGTTCGCGAGGCCACGGTAGCCAAGATACCCTATCTGCTGGTCTGCGGAGACAAGGAGATGGCGGAGGGAGCCGTAGCCGTCAGGGCCAGAAACGGCGGCGATCTGGGCAAGATGACGATCGCCGAGTTCAAGGACAGGATAGTTCGGGAAATTACCGAAAAAAAATAGGACCGGCCCCGGAGCCGGCCGCACACCGTTTAGGAGGTGATTGCTCATAGCAAAGATTCAGGGACCAAGAGTTAATCAGGATATCCGTTCGCGGGAGGTCAGGGTCATCGGGCCCGACGGCAGTCAGCTGGGGATACTGTCGATCAGCGAGGCGCTGAGCAAGGCCGATGATTGCAACCTCGACCTTGTGGAGATAGCCCCGCAGGCCGTACCTCCCGTATGCAAAATTATCGATTACGGCAGGTACAAGTACGAGCAGAGCAAAAAGCAGCATGCCGCCCGTGCCCATCAGCGGATAATCCATGTGAAGGAAGTCAAGGTGCGTCCCCAGACAGACCAGCACGATATCGGTTTCAAGGTCGGTCATATCCGGCGCTTTATCGAGCATGGCGACAAGACCAAGGTGCTGATGCAGTTTCGCGGCCGGGAGATGGCTCACACGCAGGTCGGCGTGGACGTTCTGACCAAGATGTACGAGGAAGTGGTGGATATCGCCCAGCTCGAACAGGCGCCGCGGATGGAAGGCAACTGCATGGTGATGATACTGGCGCCGAAGGCGCATTGAAAGCAGGCCGAAGACTGAAGGTCGAAGGAAGTTCATAGAACCGAAGAAAGGGAGTAGCAATGAAGATGAAGCTCAAGAGTCACCGGGGCGCCGCCAAGCGGTTCAAAACCACCGGCAGCGGCAAGATCAAGAGGGGCCACGCCTACGGGAGCCACCTCCTGACCAGCAAGAGCCCCAAGAGAAAGAACAATCTGAAGAAGACCGGCACCGTATCGGACGCCGATCACGCGGTGATCAAGCGGCTGATACCGTACAGCTAGAAAAAAGGCGGAGAGCAGTAAAAAGCGTATACTGCCCGCTGTTACAGAAAGGAGCAAGGGAACATGCCACGGGTAAAACGAGGTAGTAACAAGCGCGACAGAAGGAAAAAGGTACTTAATCTGGCCGAAGGGTATCGCGGCGCCAGGAGCAGGCTGTTCAGGACGGCGTCCGAAGCGGTCGACCACGCTCTTGTCTATGCATTCCGCGACAGAAAGGCCAAGAAGAGGGATATGCGCGGGGTCTGGATTGCCAGGATCAACGCCGCTGCACGGCCTCTCGGGTTGTCTTACAGCCGTTTCATGGACGGTCTCAACAAGGCGGGCATTATGCTCAACCGCAAGGTCCTGGCCGATATGGCCCTCAACGATCCGTCGGCCTTCGCTGCTATCGCTGAGAAGGCAAAAGCGGCTGCCTGATAGCGGCAATCACTGATAGGTAAGCCCAATTACAGGGGCAGGTCGCGACCTGCCCCTTTTTTGTCATCCGGCACTGATGTACTACGCATGGACGGTATGTCTACAGTAAATTCCTCCTTGGACAAAATCAGACAGGAAGCCCTTCAGGAAGTCCGGGAAGCGGCAACCATCGCGGCCCTGGAGCAGGTGCGCATCAAGTATCTGGGGAAGAAGGGCGCCATCACCGCGTTGATGAAAGAGATGGGTTCTCTTTCACCGGAGGAGCGCCCGGCCTTTGGCGCTGTCATTAATCAGGTCAAGCAGGACGTGGAGACGTCCATCGAAGAATGCCGCACGACCGTCCGGCGAAAGGAGAGGGAAGAGTCCCTCCGGGCCGAGGCGGTGGATATCACCTTGCCGGGCTATCGGCGCGGCGTGGGAACGGTCCATCCCCTGAACCGGGTTTGCCAGGATATCATCGACACCTTCACCTCCATGGGTTTCTCCGTCGCCGAGGGCCCCGAGGTTGAGCTCGACTTCTACAATTTCGAGTCGCTGAATTTCCCCCCCAACCACCCTGCCCGCGACATGCAGGATACCTTTTTCATCTCCGAAGACGTCGTGCTCAGAACGCATACCTCGCCGGTGCAGATCCGCGTCATGGAGCGTTGCAAGCCGCCGGTCAAGATCATAGCGCCGGGAAAAGTTTACCGCTGCGACGCCGACGTCACCCATACGCCGATGTTTCACCAGATCGAAGGGCTTCTCGTCGACGAGAAGGTGACCTTCAGCGACCTCAAGGGCACGCTGGAGTTCTTCATCCATCGCTTCTTCGGCCCGGAGACGGGGGTACGGTTCCGGCCCAGCTTCTTCCCCTTTACCGAACCATCGGCCGAGGTGGACATCCAGTGCGTTATCTGCGGCGGCAAGGGGTGCCGCGTCTGCAAAGGGACTGGGTGGCTGGAGATACTTGGTGCAGGGATGGTCCATCCCAACGTTTTCCGGAGCGTGGGGTACGATCCCGAGGAGGTGACCGGCTTCGCCTTCGGCATGGGCATCGAGCGGATTACCATGCTCCGCTACCGGATAGACGACATTCGCGTGCTGTTTGAAAATGACCTGAGGTTCCTGCGGCAATTCTAAACCTATGATCATCTCACTGAACTGGCTCAAAGACTACGTCGACATACAGCTCTCCCCCGAGGAGCTTTCCCATCGTCTTACCATGGCGGGACTCGAGATCGAGGGGCGGGAAGATACCGCTGACGGCGATATACTGCTGGAGGTGAACGTCACCCCCAATCGTCCCGACTGTCTCAGCGTCTTCGGTATTGCCCGTGAGGTATCGGCCATCACCGGTGCGTCCCTCCGCAAGCCTGAGATCGCGCTCAAGGAGGAGGGTGAGGCCGTCTCATCCCTCACCCGCATCGAGGTGAAGGACTACCTCTCCTGCCCGCGCTATGCGGCTCGGGTTGTGACGGGGGTAAAGGTCGGCGAGTCTCCCGAATGGCTCAGGAAGCGGCTTCAGGCTATCGGGCAGCGGTCGGTCAATAACGTGGTCGACATCACCAACTATCTCCTTTTCGAAATGGGACACCCGACCCACGCCTTTGACTACGATCTTCTCGCCGAAAAGGGGATTGTGGTACGGCGCGGGACCGAAGGGGAGCTGCTTACAGCCCTCGATGGCCGCGAGCATGAAGTCTGTGAAGACACTCTGCTGATCTGCGACGGTGGCAATACGCCGGTGGCCCTCGCGGGCGTCATCGGAGGGCTCGACTCTTCGGTTACGGAGCAAACGACCAATATCCTTATCGAGAGCGCCTATTTTCATCCGGCGATGGTAAGAAAAACGGCGAAATGCCTTGGCATCAAGACCGACTCTTCGTACCGCTTCGAGCGGGGAGTGGACGTGGAAGGGCTCATCTATTCGCTGGACCGGGTCGCCCAGTTGGTCGCCGAAGTCGCGGGCGGAACAGTAGCCAAAGGCCGTATCGACATATATCCATCGCCGCTGGCCGAGTTGGAGATCGCCCTCAGGCCGGAGAGGGTCAACAAAATACTTGGCACCGACATCTCCGGGGAGCGGATTGCCGAGATACTCCGCAATCTCTCATTTTGCGTCAAAGCGCTCAACTCCGGCCCCGATTTCTTCGTTACCCCGCCGCCGTTCCGCAAGGATGTGGAGGTGGAGATCGACCTCATCGAGGAGATCGCCCGGATTCACGGTTATCAGCATATTCCCGTAACTCTGCACGAGGGAGAGCCTTCCACCGCGCCGGTGAGTCGGTCGCAGGACATGGTGAAGGAGCTCCGGGGGCTTCTGACCGCCCAGGGGCTCATGGAGGCGGTTAACTTCAGCTTCCTTAACCCGGCTCACCTCGACCACTTTATGATTCCGGCGGATGACCCGTTGCGAAGAATCGTCGCCATACGCAATCCGCTCACGGCGGAGCAGGGGGCCATGCGGAGTATCCTCATTCCTTCGCTGGTAGAGAACCTGCGTTGGAATCAGAACAGAGGTACGCGCGACGTAAGGATTTTCGAGATTGCCCGGACATTCATTGCGGGCTCCGGTTCGTTGCCGGAAGAGACGATGCATCTGGCTTGTCTGCTCTCAGGTCGGCAGCACGAACCTCACTGGTTAAGAAAAGCCGCTGAAATGACGTTCTTTGACATAAAGGGAATTGTCGAAGAGATGCTGGACCTCCTCAGCGTAACGAACCATACATGGCGTGCCGCATCGATCCCCTTTCTCCATCCGGGAATGAGTGCATCGCTTGTTGTCGACGGCAAGGATGCCGGCTATGTCGGCGCCCTCCACCCCGATGTCGCCGAGGCCATGGATGTGCAGGGGCCGGTTTTTGTGGCGGAGCTGGATGTGACGATCCTCGCCGAGGGGCGAACCTTGCGGAGCTACCGTTCCCTACCCCGCTTCCCCGCCGCGGACAGGGATATGGCGCTGCTGGTTGATGCGGCTACATCCGCGGAGGATGTCCTGGCCATAATCAGGCAGGCAGGGGGCAGTCTGATGGAGGACGTTTCGCTCTTTGACGTCTATCGCGGCGCGAATATCCCGGAAGACAAAAAGAGCATGGCATTCTCCATTCGGTACCGCGATCCGGAAAAGACCCTCAGCGATGCCGAAGTTAAGGAGATGCACGCCGGCATTCTGGACCGGGTCAACAAGGCTCTGGGGGCGGAACTCAGACATTAACGGCAAGAGGGAGACGATGGTCCTCAAAGAGATCTTCCTTACCCTTAGACCCCGCCAGTGGGTCAAAAACGTTGTCATCTTCGCCGCCCTCATCTTTTCCCAGAACCTCATCTATTTCCCTCTTATCCTCAGAGCTACCCTCGCTTTTGTCATCTTCTGTCTTCTGTCGGGAGCCGTCTATATCTTTAACGACCTGATGGACCTGGAGCAGGACCGGCTCCACCCCGTAAAGAAGAACCGGCCTATCGCCTCAGGCCGGATAACCCCTCAGACCGCCTCCCTGGCTCTTCTGGTGCTGGTGGCCGTTGCCGTAGGCGCAGCCTACCGTCTCGGGACCCCCTTCTTCATTGCGGCCTTGACCTATCTGGCCCTCTTCATTTTCTACACGCTGAAACTGAAACATGTAGTCATCCTCGACCTTCTCACCATTGCTGCCGGGTTCGTCGTACGGGCGGTTGCCGGGGCCGTCGTCATCAGCGTCGATATCTCCCACTGGCTCCTCCTCTGCACCATTTTGCTTGCGCTCTTTCTCGGCCTCGCCAAACGGCGGCATGAGCTGGTACTGCTGGCGGAGCAGGCCAGCGAGCACCGGAAAATTCTTGCCGAGTACAGCCCGCAGCTCCTCGACCAGATGATCTCGGTGGTTACCTCTTCTACCGTCGTGACCTACGCCCTCTATACCATGTCGTCTGAAACGATAGAGAAATTCGGTACCGACAACCTCGTGTTCACCGTCCCTTTTGTTCTTTACGGCATCTTCCGATACTTGTACCTTGTCCATCAGAAACAGGAGGGGGGTAGCCCCGAGCGGTTGCTCTTCTCGGACAAGTATCTGCTGGTGAACGTAGTGGCGTGGGTTCTCGCAATCTGGCTTATTATCTATTGAGGAAAAAATCATGAACACCAACACGAGTACGGCACCCTTGACGCAGCGGCCTGCCTGGAAGGCGCTGGAAGGCCATTACCAGAAGGTCAAAGGTGTCCATCTGCGTGCCCTCTTCACAGAAGACTCCAGGCGCGGCGAGCGTTTTGTGGTCGAGGACGGCGGCATCTATTTTGACTATTCCAAAAACCGTGTCACCGATGAAACGATGCGGCTCCTGGTCGACCTCGCCGAATCGTCCGGCCTGCGCGAGCGTATCGATGCCATGTTCCGGGGCGACAAGATCAACATCACCGAAGACCGCGCAGTGCTGCACATCGCGCTTCGGGCACCGAAGGACCGTTCGATCGTCGTCGACGGCGAGAACGTCGTGCCCGGCGTCCACGAGGTCTTGGAGAGAATGGCCGACTTTGCCGGGCAGGTGCGCAGTGGCGCGTGGAAAGGCCACACCGGCAGGCGTATCCGCAACGTCGTCAACATCGGCATCGGTGGCTCCGACCTCGGCCCCGTCATGGC
>JAOUDF010000373.1 GCA_029859385.1 Nitrospirota bacterium | reverse complement strand
GGAAGCCTTATAATGGAAACCTTCTTCTCGATACCCGGGCTCGGCAGCTTCACCATCGACGCTATTCAATCGCAGGATTTCGCGATCGTGCGCTCGATGGTCTTTCTCGGCTCAATACTGTATATAATCGGGTTGATATTAACGGACATAAGCTACACGCTCGTTGACCCGAGACTGAGGCTCGAATGAAGCCGGTAATACTATTCACCGATATCATCGTCTTCGCCGTTACGGGCTTTGCGGTTTACTTCCTGGTCGCGTCGCGCCGAGGCGGAGAGGCCGCCAGGGCGTGGGGCGAGATCAAAAAGAGCAAGGTCGCACTGATATCACTGCTGATACTGTCCGCTTACCTCGGCGTCGCCCTGGTCGACAGCATACGCTACAGAGACGCCATGACGGACGAAGGCGGGGCAGAGCGCGTCATCGACGGCGCAATCGTCTACGAGCCGCAGGCACTAAGCATTCTAGACCGCGCGCTCGGCGGACTTTCCGCGCGCGCTGAAAAATCATACTCCGCCCCGCTCGCCGACCGCCTCTTTACAAAAGAGACCGTAACGGACGATCTCGGGCGCACACGAAGGGACTACCCCGCGCTCAATTACCCGGGCGCGCACTTGCTGGGGACAGACAAGGTCGGATCCGACATACTTTTAGCGGCCCTGAAAGGCATCCGTACGGCCATAGTCATTGGCGCCGGCGCTACGGTGGTGATAATACCGTTTGCGATCTTCTTCGGGGTCGTTGCAGGCTACTTCGGCGGCGTAATCGATGACGCCGTGCAGTACGTCTACACGACGCTGTCCTCTATTCCAGGGGTGCTTTTAATAGTCGCATTCATGCTTTTATTCGGCGGCACCGGCTACCAGGGCGGCATAGTGACGCAGGAAAACATAGCGTTAAAGTACTTCGTATTCAACGACCGGCTCTTCTGGCTGTGCCTGATACTCGGCATAACTTCATGGACGGACCTGTGCAGGCTCGTTCGCGCAGAAACCTTAAAGCTGCGCGAACTTGAGTACGCTCAGGCGGCAAAGGCCTTGGGCGGCTCGAGCGCGGGCATAATACTAAGGCACATAATACCGAACCTGCTGCACATCGTGCTCATTACAATGGCCTTGCAGTTCAGCGGCCTCGTACTTGCCGAGGCGGTCTTGAGCTACATAGGCATCGGCGTAGGCCCTCAATACGGAAGCTGGGGCAACATGATTAATACGGCGCGACTCGAACTGACAAGGGAGCCGGTCGTCTGGTGGAACCTTACGGCGGCATTCGTCTTCATGTTATTTCTGGTCTTGCCCGCAAACATCTTCGCAGACGCGGTAAGAGACGCCCTCGACCCGAAGACGAAGAAGAGATAGGATACGATCGATGAGCACTGATAAGCCCGTTCTCGAGCTAAAAAACCTAAAGGTACGCATACCTGTAAAAAACGGCCAGGCGCGCCCAGTCGACGGCATCTCCTTCAAGATCGCGTCGGGTAAAACGCTCGCGCTCGTCGGAGAGTCCGGGTGCGGCAAGACCATGACCGCGCTGTCCTTGATACAGCTTCTGCCCCCGGGCGCTTTCATGGAAAGCGGCGAGATACTGATAAACGGCGACGACTTTGCCGCAATGGACGAAAGGCACAAGCGCGACATGCGCGGAAGCCGGGTTTCGATGATCTTCCAGGAGCCCATGACGTCTTTGAACCCGGTCTTTACCGTGGGCGAACAGATCTCCGAAGTGACGAGGCTCCACCAAAACCTTTCAAGGGCCGAGGCCAGAAGCGCTGCCGTAAAGATGATCTCGGACGTGGGACTGCCAGACCCGGAACGCCTCTACGGCCAGTACCCGCACACCCTTTCTGGCGGACAGCGCCAGAGAATAATGATTGCCATTGCGCTTGCCTGCAGGCCAGGCCTGCTGATAGCCGATGAGCCGACGACGGCCTTGGACGTAACGATCCAGGCCGAGATACTCGATCTTCTAAACGACCTCAAGGCAACTTTCAACTCGGCCGTACTCTTA
>JAOUDF010000372.1 GCA_029859385.1 Nitrospirota bacterium | reverse complement strand
ATACCTGTTGTACGCCGCGGTTTGCGCGCCGCTGCCGAGGACGATCTTTCCGACCGGATTGTAGAACATCGTCCAGACCGGGGCCTTATCGTCGGGCCCGTACATGCGCGGTATCCTTCTGTTGCGAAGCGCCTCGGCCTGCTCGCGCGGCTCGAATTTTGCGAACTCGGCAAGCACGGCCTGATATCTGTAAAGGGTGTTTATCGTCGCGTTCCGGCAAAAGAACGGGCGAAGCAGGTAATACTTCCATGCGGGCATGCCGCCTGCGTCACCGCGGGCAAAGGTTTCAATAGCGTATCTGCCCACCATGAAATTATCCACGGCGGCGGACGAGTTATCGAGTTCGGCCTCGGTCAAGGGCCTTAACGACTTCTCGATTATAAAAAGCTCCGAGCTTGAAAAATTATAGGCATTGAGTATCTCGTTCAGAAATACCATGTCGCGCCATATCGCCGCAACGATAACAGGACGGTCAAAATAACCACGGCTTCCCTTTAGCGCGCGCCTCCAGAAAAGCACGTCGTCGGTCAACAAACGAAGGGGCGCGCCCCTGTCGCCAGCGTCGAGCATGAGCGCTATCCTTGCGTGCGCAAGCCTCTGCTCGACGCCAAGCGAGACGATCGGCGCATTGGTCGTGGTTTTTAGCGCAACGTAGTATTCGGGATATTTATACAG
Organism: Nitrospirota bacterium; assembly: GCA_029859385.1. Classification (GTDB taxonomy): domain Bacteria; phylum Nitrospirota; class JAOUDF01; order JAOUDF01; family JAOUDF01; genus JAOUDF01. The sequence goes on along the minus strand of JAOUDF010000372.1, from coordinate 1,339 downwards.
GGCGGTATATCTGTCCAGCAACGCCCTGTTGGCCTCGATCACGGCCTTAAGTTCGCCCTTTACCCGCAAAAGCCGTATTAGCCCCGGGGTCTGTTCCTCGGCATTGATTACAGGGGCAAGTTCAATCAAGCCTATATCGCCCTTAAAGACCAGGCCATCGCCCTTAAGGGCCCCTGCAATCGACTTCTCTTCGAGCGCGTTGCTTGAAATGGCAGCGTTCATTGCGCCTACCCATTTAACGCCCTTTGCATGTATGCCGGGGACGTCAAGTTTTACGTCTTCGTGGAGCATTATCGCGGCATAATAGGCGTTATCGGCCTCCTTAACCGCAACCTTGCCGTCGACCGCAAAGGCGGCTATGCGCGGATCGAGCTCATCGTCAAAGGCGTTTATAAGAAGCACAACGCCGAGAACGACCGCAAGGGCCGCAAATGACAGTAAAACGATTTTTATCGTCTTCTTAAACATATCCGCAACGCACCATTTTCAAACAGTTTGCACAAGCCCATTAAATAATAAATTCGCCTTCCAATCAACAGATAAAACGATGTTTCGGGAGTTACGCCTTGAAAATTTTCCACAACCGGAGTAATATGAATACGTCTTTAAACTCAAATAAACGGCCTGTCATGAAAAAGCCCGGCAATAAAAAACCTTCATCAAAATCAAAGGCCCCGGCTAAAAAAAGCGGGGGCGGCAAACGGCTAACGTCCAATGGCAAGGCCGCATCAAGCTTGGCTCGGAAAAAACCTTCGAAAAAACCGGACGTTGAGAGACTTAAGGCCCAAATTGCCAAGCTGAAAAAGATCGCCCGCGAAACCAATCTCATCCGAAAAAAACTTGAAAGCTCCGAGGAACTGTACAAAAACCTCGTCAATACGTCCCAAGACCTTATCTGGAAGTGCGACGCAAAGGGGCGCTTCACCTTCCTAAACCCCGCATGGGAGGCAACCCTTGAGTACTCGCTTGACGAGATGATCGGAAGGCCTTTTACGGATTTTCAAAAACCAGAGGTGGCCAGGCGAGACTTAAAGGAATTCGCAAAACACCTTGCCGGAGGCATGATCAGAGGCTACGAGACTACTCAAATAACAAAATCCGGCAACGAAGTGACCATGCTCTTCAACGCGATACCTTTGTTTGACTATGACGGAAAGATAATCGGCACGCAGGGCACCGCCACGGACATTACATGGAGCAAGGAGGCCGAGGAACGCCTCGAAAAGCAGAGCAAGCAGCTTAAAAGACTCCTTGACGAGCGTACGCTGGAGGTACGAATAAAAAATAACGCCCTGGAATCATCCGTAATAGCCATTGCATTTACCGGCCACGACGGGCT
>JAOUDF010000370.1 GCA_029859385.1 Nitrospirota bacterium | reverse complement strand
GCGGGTCGGGGCCTTCGACGGTGGTGTTTATGGTGCCGTCGGGCGAGGTAAAGCTACGACTGCCGTCGCTGTTCCACTGCTCGGTGCTGTGCGTGCCGTCGGGATAAGTGTTCACCCGCCTCTCTCCCCCGGTGGACACCGTCTCGACATGATAGTTCGTCGTCCGGTTCATGGCGGTGCTCAGCGTCACGTCGAAGCCGGTGGTGGTGTCTCTACACAGGTTGATATATCATTATAGGCTCCAATTCTTCCCCTTCTTCTTCCGTTTCCAGATCGACACCGTGCTCTAGCATTTTTTTCCGAACTCTATCGAGTTCATTAACAATTTCAATTTTTGGAAACAATAAATATTCATTTAAGCAGCGTGTATAACTACGCATTTCTTCGTTTTGCCCCCAAACAACTTCATTCAATAATGCTGAAAATAAATTGTACTCTGAAATATAATTCCCATAATCGTAGCCCAAAAAGAGGAAATTTTCTGGGAGCTCGATAGTCATTTGCTTTTGCCTTACAGGGAAACAAATACATACAAAATCAACAGGGTATTTTGCAGCAACCTTTTGAAAGTAATCCCTAACCACTGTAAATTTGCCTAATGGGGCTAAACCGTTCTCGAGACCAAGCTTATCTTTCCCATCTTCCTCAGGCCAAGGAAAACCTTCAATACCTCTGTACTTTTGAAGTATTTCATCGGATGGACTTCCGTCTTGTGATTTATATGAGCCCTTCCCCTGACATCTATCCCACCAATTTCCTCTTTTAACCACCAATAATCCACAATTACTCATTATTGAATCTCCAATCATCTTACTGGTATGTGATTGACCGGCCCTATTCTTATATGATCAACAGGTGCATTATTGATCTTCCAGTGATCAGTCCCTATGTGGTCATGAGATGGCTCAACTCCATACTCCTTAGCCCACTTTAAGAGCTGCTCAGCATCAATTTTGCTAATTCCTTTTCGTTTTGCCTCTTTTGCCAAATCAATGAGCGCTGCGATGTCATCTGAATGGCGCGACCCTTTATAACCGGCACCCAAACCGGTAGCACCGGGAATAATTGCACCGATAACATCAAGGCCTAGAGCAATAGAATTCTCACCTCGGTTGCATGGATCATTAATCAGGTTGTTTATATCGTAGATGATGAAGCCGACATCTACAATAGTGTCGACGATTAAGCCTCTGGGATCCACCAAACCGATCGGATCATTCCCCACATACCCATACAGGTTCGCATCCCCACCATTAAACCTGATCGGGTCTTTTGCCGTCCACTTGCCGGTTTCAGCGTCGTAATCCCTGGCTCCGAACCTTACGAGCTTTGTTTCACTATCATACAGCCCGCCCGCAAACCCGAACGGCTGGAAGCCGGGATTCGTGTCGTTTAAGACGTTGCCGAACTCATCGTACTCAATCTGCTGTACGGCTGCGCCAGTTGCCGTATCAACAACCAGTCTCGGACTACCCAAATGATCCGTGATAATTCTGTACGTAACGCCATTTCTCACCATATACTCCGGCACGTTGACCTTCGTGCCGTAGACGAAGCGGGAGACCACCGCGCCGCTTCCATTCAGCTCCGCAACGGGCCTCAGTTGATCTTCGTACAGGAACGCTTGAACAAGAGAACCGTTGACCTTCTTGCCAATCCTCCTGTTTTGTCCATCTACAACATACTGTATTTGAGTCCCATCCGGAAGGACAGCAGACTTGAGATTCCCAAGCACATCGTAATTATAGCTTGTCGTCTGTCCGCCACTGGTCTTGCCTTGCAACTCGCCGTTGGCCGTGTGGCTGTAGGTTGTCGCGCCGTACTGAACCAACCGGTCCTGATTATCATAAACCCCGACCGTTGCCCCATTTACCGTGACACGGTTTCCGTTATCGTCATAACCATAGCTCACCGTTAGTGCGCCGTTCTTCCTGACCTCGATCAGCCGCCCGGTTGTATCGTAGCCGTAATCGTAGCTGTTGGTCACACCGTTGACTGTCTCTATCTTCGACGTAA
>JAOUDF010000371.1 GCA_029859385.1 Nitrospirota bacterium | reverse complement strand
ACGCGAAGGCAACCATAGCGCTTGCGCTTCTTACGGATAAGGTTGCGGCTCAGCATATAAAGACCGGCGAGACGGAGCTTGCGCTCGGCAATTATGACGCGGCCCTTGAGCAATTCAACGCAGTGCTCGAAATGGACCCGAAGAACAAGCGCGCGCTCAGGGGCAAACGCGACACGGAAAAGGCCATCGAGAACAAGCGGTACGAATCGCTGGCCAAACAGCAGAAGGAAATAAAGCAAAAACTTGCCGACGCCGACAAGCTGTTGAAAGACAAGAAGTACAAGGACGCGCTTTCCATCTACAGATACGTACTTGCCATTGACCCCGCCAGTTCGGCCGCCATCAGGGGCTCAAGCGTTTGTGAAAATATCATAAGCGAAGGCAAGGCGCAGCACGGGGGGCTCGGTGACAAATATCTGCAGGACCAGAAGGTCGGCCTTGCCGTAAAGGAATACGCCCTTGCCCTTTCGTTTGACCAGGACGACACGCTCATGAAGTCCAAATACGAGAGCGCTGGCATACAGCTTCAAAACGCCATAAATCCGCTCCTGGACGACGCGCGTAATTACGAGGACAAGGAGCAGTTCATTGAGGCCTTGAAGTCCTATAACGCCGTCCTTGTTCAGGACGGCGAGAATAATGACGCCATTGCCGGCATCAAACGGATGGAATCGTCCATAGAAAAGCAGTACGAGTCGCGCATGAGCGGCGGCAAAAGGGCCACGGTATCGGGCGACTTTATAAAGGCCGCGCAGAACTATATGGACGCCTTGAGCCTGAAACCCGGCGACGACGTTGCGCAAAGAGAACTGTCGCGCATAAAAGATTCCTTAAGGCGCGCCGTTGCCGCCAAGCTGAAGACCGCCGACAAGGCCCTGGACGCAAACGATTTCACATCGGCCGTTGCGGCCTACGACGAGGTCTTGAGCGTTGATGAAAACAACCTTCAGGCAATCGACGGCATGCAGAAGGTCAAGGCGCAGCTTACGGAGGAGATCGCTAAAAAACTCTCGTCCGCAGAAAGCGCATTCCGAAATGGCCAGTATTTTCAGGCCCATAATTTTGCGGGCGACGTGCTTGCCATTGACAGGGACAATAAGGTGGCGCGCAATATCAGGACTGAATCGCGCCAGAAGATGAGCTTGGCCATTTCGCCGATCCTTAAAAAGGCGCTTGACGACTACAACAGGCATGACCTTGAATCCGCCGTTGCAGGCTTCAAGAGGGTTCTTAACATCGACCCTACGCATGAGACGGCAAAAAAGTACCTTTCAAAGATAGATCAATCGAAGGTCGCAAAGTCCGTCGCAAGCAGGGTCAAAAAGCTGTATGATGAAGGCATCCAATTTTATATCGCCGGAGAATATGCCAAGGCCATCAAGAACTGGGAGCAGGTGCTCGAACTTGATCCGAGGCACGAAAAGGCGAGCGCTAACATAAAGAAGACCAAGAAAAAAATGGAAGGTGTGATGGATGTCAGATAAGAAGAGGTCGGGGCTTTTATACAGTATACGGACGAAGTTCCTTGCGATAATAGTCGTCTTTGTCGCCCTTTTGATGTTTGGCGTCATGGGGCTTATAAACAGGACGGTCGGTGACGTAGTCCTTGATCAGGGGCTTGAAAAGGCAATAGCCGTTGCAAGGGGCGTTGCCTCGTCAAGCGCGGACCCGCTCCTTACGGACGACGACCTGGGGTTATTTACCATCATACAGGGCGCCGCAAAGACAAAGGGCATTCTCTATTGCACCATAGTGGGCAACGACGACAAGGTCAAGGCCCATTCGATAATAGAAAGAAGCGGCAAGGCTTACATCAAGATCCCGGAGGAGAAAAACTTCAGGGTCGAGCAGGAATACAAGATAAAGTACTACGACGACCCGAAGTTCGGTAACGCGTACGATATCGAGATACCGGTAACGTCCGCGCGCATAAGGGACGCGATAGGCTATGTCCACATTGGCATTTCGCAATCGGTCATCGACGAGGCCGTAGACCGCGTAAACCGATATATTAGA
>JAOUDF010000113.1 GCA_029859385.1 Nitrospirota bacterium | reverse complement strand
AATCCAGCGTACACTCTCATTGGGCACCTCCCTGTTTAAGGTTTGCTCTAACCTCAAGCATACCGAATAACCGGCATGCTCGGGAGGTGCCTCCTATATGATTATCAAATCTTCAATCATGACATTTCGCTCGTGATAAATCCTCCCTGTCGGAGGGTCAGGCCTCAACATCCGCCAGGGAGAGCTAAAGGTGGGGGATGTGCTAAGAAATGACACGTTGTCAACGACCCCTATGAGGCTCCTTGTGTTACGTTGGCGTTTGAATAAAAGGAGATCATCATGTTGCCTCGTCTTTCCGTGCTTTTATTGTTTATAAGTACTTTATGCGCCTGTGCTGGCGCAGCACTGACGTACACCCCTACGGAGACTTCCGATGGAAGCCGGGGCTATCATTTATACACGGTATATGGCGGTCTGGATGGCACCCGAGAACAAGCTTCGGCCGTGTTGGATCGGGAAGCGACACGACTTTGCAAAGGAGAGTTCGTGACCATCAATGAAGAAGAACATGATCGCCTCACTCGATGGGGTTCAAAAAACGGACAAATTGATTATCTGCGCTTAGTCAAATGTAAAGCGTCAGCCGAGAAGAATGAAAAAAATAGATAATTAGAATGAGTGTAAAGTCCCTATCGTATACCAGCCTTGCGGTTAACAGCGACGCACCATGCAGCGTGTCGCCGCCGAGTTAAGTCAACAAAACAGAGAGCACGCCAATGAAAAAGATGCGGCTACACAAGGCATTCACTCTAATGGAGTCAGGCCCGGTCATCCTCGTAACGACAAACGATGGTGAGAAGAACAACATCATGACCATCTCCTGGAACATGGTGATGGACTTTACTCCGCTGTTTGCCATAACCACAGGACCTTAGAAAATGATGCGGTCGAAGCTTCCGGCTGGTGTGTAGTTCTCTCGTGGGCCTGACGGCCCTATCCCGGCTTTTTTCTTGACACATTTCCAATGATTACCTACTATTTTCAATCTTGCGCCCGTAGTGTGTCCGATCGCGGAAAAGGGCCATAAGCGCTGAAAATAAAGAGAAAGATAAAAGAATGTTTAAAAAGGTACTTGTCGCCAACAGGGGTGAGATTGCCACCCGGATCATCCGGGCCTGCAAGGAGCTGGGCATCCCGACGGTGGCGATCTATTCAGAAGCAGACGCCTCGACCTATTACGTCAAAAAGGCGGATGAGGCATGCCTCGTCGGTCCGGGTCAGGTTTCCGGTTATCTCAATATTTATAAGATCATCGATCTCGCCCGCCAGAAGAAGGTTGACGCGATCCACCCCGGTTACGGGTTTCTGGCTGAAAACCCGGAGTTTGCCCGCGCCTGCGGAGAGAACGGCATCAAGTTCATTGGTCCCTCGCCGGAGGCGGTCTGGCAGATGGGGAACAAGAGCGTCGCCCGGAATATCATGAAGAAGGCGGGAATCCCCGTCATACCGGGCACCGACGGCAATGTGGAGACGGTGGAAGATGCCCTTGCCTTTGCGAAAGAGGCCGGTTATCCAGTGATGGTAAAGGCGACCTCGGGCGGCGGCGGCCGCGGACTGAGGGTCTGCCACAACGATGAAGAGCTGCGCAGAAACTACGTGATCGCCAAGTCGGAAGCCAAGACGGCCTTCGGCAACGACGAGATATTCATGGAGAAGTTCATTGAATCTCCCCGTCATATCGAGTTCCAGGTTTTGGCGGATGCCCACGGCAACGTGGTCCATCTGGGCGAAAGGGACTGCTCTATTCAGCGGCGGCACCAGAAGCTGGTGGAGATTGCGCCGTCGCTCTTTCTCGACGATGACCTGCGCCGCAGGATGGGTGAGGTGGCTGTCGCGGCGGCCCGGGCGGTGAACTATACCAACGCGGGGACGGTCGAGTTTCTTGTGGATGCGCATCGCAACTTCTATTTCATGGAGATGAATACCCGCATCCAGGTTGAACACACGGTGACCGAAGAGGTGACGGGGATCGATATCGTCAAGGAGATGATCCGGATTGCGGCGGGGAACCCGCTCTCTTTCAGTCAGGAAGATGTAAAGATCAGCGGCTATGCCATCGAGTGCCGGATAAACGCCGAAGACCCGAAGAACGATTTCCTGCCGTCGACCGGCAAGGTGACGGCCTACTACTCTCCCGGCGGGCCGGGGGTGCGTATCGACGGCAACGTCTACCGCGGGTATATCATTCCGCCATATTACGACTCGATGCTGGCAAAGCTGACGGTGCGCGGAAGGACGTGGGAGGAGACGCTCAACCGGACCTCGCGGTGTCTCGACGAGTATGTGATTCGCGGCGTCAAGACGACAATCCCTTTTTACAAGCGGTTGCTGAAGGATGATATATTCCGGTCGGGGGATTTCACGACGAAATATATAGATGAAAACGCGGACCGGCTGAACTACGAGGACGAAAGAGATCCGGCGCAGATAGCCATGGTCGTATCGGCCGCAATAATGGCCCATTACAGGTTGTAGATTTTGATGTAGGGGCGGACCTGAGCGTTCGCTCGATTTCAAGGCAGACAGAAATATCTGCCGCTATGAGAGGTAACGATGCCCAAGCTTTATATAACAGATACCACCCTTCGTGACGCCCACCAGTCGTTGCTGGCGACCCGGATGCGTACGGAAGACATGCTCCCCATTGCCGAAAAGATCGATGCCGTCGGTTTCTGGTCGGTAGAGGTCTGGGGTGGCGCTACCTTTGATTCAACGCTCCGGTTTCTGAAGGAAGATCCGTGGGAGCGTCTGCGGTCGCTCAAGAAGGTGATGCCGAAGACCCCTTTCCAGATGCTCCTGCGAGGGCAGAACCTTGTCGGCTACCGCCACTATGCCGACGACGTCGTGGAGCGTTTCGTGGAAAAAGCGGTGGAAAACGGCGTTGATATCCTCCGTATATTCGATGCTCTTAACGATCTTCGCAACATCAAGACCGCGGTCAAGGCTACGCTACGGGCCGGTGGTAAGGTGGAAGGCACTGTCTGCTACACCACGGGGCCGATCTACCACAACGATGTTTTCGTCGATATGGCGAGAAAGCTCGAGGACATGGGGTGCGATACCATCTGTATCAAGGATATGGCAGGGCTTATCGCCCCTTATGACGCCTACGACCTTGTACTGAAGATGAAAAAGGCGATAAGAGTGCCCATCCACCTGCATTGCCACGAGACCAGCGGCATGGCGACATCGGCATATCTCAAGGCCGCCGAGGCGGGGGTTGATATCATCGACTGCGCTATTTCAGCGGTAGCGTCAGGGACCTCCCAGCCCCCCATAGAAACACTGGTGAACTCGGTAAAGGGTACGCCGCTTGATACGGGGCTCGACCTGACGCAGCTGGCGGAGATTGCCGTCTACTTCCGTGAAGTGAGGAAGAAGTACCACGAGTACGAGAGTGAATTTACCGGTGTTGATCCCAACGTGCTGATATTCCAGGTTCCGGGGGGGATGATCTCCAACCTGGCGTCGCAGCTCAAGGAGCAGAATGCCCTCGACCGCATGAAAGAGGTCCTCGATGAGGTACCCCGCGTTCGGGAAGACTTCGGCTATCCGCCGCTGGTGACGCCGTCGAGCCAGATTGTCGGCACCCAGGCCACGCTCAACGTGCTGACCGGCGAGCGCTACAAAGTCATTACCAGCGAGACCCGCAACTACTTCAAGGGGCTCTACGGCAAGCCGCCGGCGCCGGTCAACGAAGAGGCGAGAAAGAAGGCCATAGGCGACGAGGAGTTCATCGAGTGCCGTCCGGCGGATACCCTGGCGCCCGAATGGGAGAAGGCGGCCAAGGAGGTAGAGCACCTGGCAAAAAGCGAGGAAGACATCCTCTCCTATATCCTTTTCCCGAAGCCTGCCCTCGAGTTCTTTGAGCTTCGCGAGAAGGGAGAACTGCCGACGGAGCTTCCCTCGCTGCACAAGGATGAGGCCGCCGCTGTCCAGGCCTCACCGCATCTGGCGCCCAGCGAGTTCAATATCCAGGTCCATGGCGAGATGTACCACGTGAAGATCGGCGGAACGGGCCACAAGGGCAACGGAAAACGCCCCTACTTCATCTATGTGGACGGCCAGCTGGAAGAGGTCCTTGTCGAGTCCCTCGTTGAGGTAGTACCCAGCGAGGTCGGCCAGATCGAGCGCGGTGCTGGGGGGCATTCCCGGAGACCCAAGGCAATGGAGGAGGGTGACGTCACCGCTCCCATGCCCGGCACGGTCATCAGTCTGAAGGTCAAGAAGGGCAGCCAGGTTCAGGCGGGCGATACGGTGCTGGTGGTGGAAGCCATGAAGATGGAGAACGAGGTGCACACCCCCGTGGCCGGTACGGTCAAGGAGATTCATGTGAAAGAGGGGGACAGCGTCAACCCTGATGAAGTCCTCGTTGTCATACGATAGCTGATGCCCGATATCGCCGATTTCATACGTCAGCTCTCCATTCAGGCCATCCCGATCCTGCTGGCAATAACCTTCCACGAAGTGGCCCACGGTTTCGTTGCGTGGAAGCTGGGCGATCCGACGGCAAAGAGCATGGGGCGGCTTACCCTCAACCCCTTTGCCCATATCGATCTCTTCGGCACCATCATCATGCCGATCCTGCTTCTGGTCATGACGTCGGGGCAGTTTGTCTTCGGCTATGCGAAACCGGTTCCCATCGACCCCCGAAATTTCAATAACCCGAAGCGTGATATGGCCATCTCGGCCGCGGCAGGGCCGGTGGTCAATATTATCATGGCCTTCCTCTGCGTGCTGCTGATGCGTTTTGGGATCATGATGATGGGGTGGCCCGGAGAGGTGTCTTCCCTCTCTTTTGTATGGCATCCGCTCTTCCTGATGCTCAAGGCGGCCATCATCATCAATCTGGTATTGGCCGTATTCAACATGATTCCGATTCCGCCTCTCGACGGCGGCAGGGTATTGGTGGGGATGCTCCCGTACCGTCACGCAATCACCCTGAATAAGCTTGAACCTTATGGCATGTTTATCGTGCTGTTTCTGGTTGCCACAAACATTACCAGTTATATCATCGGGCCGGTTCTGTACCTGTTGTTGAAACTGATCGGCATGGGGTTATTTTGAGAGGGGTTCCGGACAATGAGCAATAAGCGCGTTTTGAGCGGCATGCAGCCCAGCGGCAAGCTCCACCTTGGCAACTGGCTTGGCGCCCTGAAGAACTGGGTGAAGTTGCAGCATGAGTATGAGAGCTTTTTCTTCATCGCCGACTGGCACGCCCTTTCGACGAACTATGAAGACACCTCCCGGATTCGAGAGAATGTCTTTGAGATGGCGGTGGACTGGGTCGCCGCCGGCCTCGACCCGGAGAAGAGCGTTATCTTTTTACAGTCCGGTGTCCTGGAGCATGCGGAGCTGCATGTCCTCCTCTCCATGATGACGCCTGTTTCGTGGCTGGAGCGGAACCCGACCTACAAGGATCAGCAGCAGCAGATTACAGGGCGTGACCTGGCGACGTACGGATTTCTCGGCTACCCGGTGCTCCAGGCCGCGGATATCCTGATCTATCGGGCCAACTGCATCCCCGTGGGTATCGACCAGCTTCCCCATCTGGAATTGACCCGGGAGATCTGCCGCAGGTTTAATACCTTTTACGGCGACGTCTTCCCCGAACCGCAGCCGCTGCTGGCCGAGACGGCCAAGGTGCCGGGCCTCGACGGCCGCAAGATGAGCAAGAGCTACGGCAATACCATAAACCTCTCCGATACGCCGGAAGAGATACGCCAGAAGGTCATGACCATGGTGACCGACCCGCAGAGGATAAAGCGGACGGATGTCGGCAATCCCGAGGTCTGCGGCGTCTACTCTTTCCACAAGATATTCTCATCGAAAGACGAACAGGCCGAAGTGGCCGAGGGATGCCGCACCGCCGGTATCGGCTGTATCGACTGCAAGAAGCGGCTGCTGGCGAACCTCATGGCTGAGCTTACTCCCATCCAGGAAAAGAGAAACGAGCTGGTCGCAGCGCCGGATAAAATCCGCGCCATTCTCGATGACGGGGCAGGACGGGCCCGGAAGGCCGCGCAGGAAACGATGCAGGCGGTCAGGGAATCGATGAAACTGTATGTATGAGGCAGGTGATTAGGCTGAAGACTGAAGACTGAAGGTTAAGGCAGAACTGCATTTGTTTTTCCCTTCAGTCTTCGGCCTTCAGCCTTCAGCCTGAAGTTCATGGATGTCAAACTCGACATATTTGAAGGCCCTCTCGACCTGCTGCTTCACCTCATCCGGCAGCATGAGATCGACATCTACGACATCCCCATCGCCCTGATAACCCGCCAGTATCTTGAGTATATCGAGCTGATGAAGACGCTCAACCTCGAGATCGCCGGCGAGTTTCTCGTCATGGCGGCTACTCTTGCCCAGATCAAGTCACGCATGCTCCTGCCGGTACCTGAACCCGCTGAAGGAGAGGGAGAAGGCGTCGACCCTCGTCAGGAACTGGTCAACCGGCTTTTGGAGTACAAGAAATTCAAAGAGGCGTCGGAGATCCTCGAAGAGCGGGGCGACTACTGGGGCCGGATATATCAGAGGGAGAGATGCGAATCCCTCCCTGAACTGGAGAAAGAGCCGGAGCTTCAGCCGGAGCTTTTTAATTTCGGACTGTTCGACCTGATGGCGGCTTTTCAGGAAATCCTCAAGCGGCATCCGGAGCAGAAGTTGCGAGAGATAATCCTGGAGCGATTTACGGTTCAGGAAAAGATCGACCAGATTCTCAGTCTTATCGATACGGCAGAGTCCGTTATTTTCGAGACGCTCTTTGACGCCGACCGGTGCCGGGAAGAGGTCATCGTTACCTTTCTGGCGGTACTTGAACTGGTCAAGCAAAAGGTTGTAAGGGTTTACCAGGTACAGGATTTCGGCAGTATCTATCTCAAGCGGGCAGGGGAGGCCTGATGGACCCGTTTCAGGATGTGCACAACCTTTACAAGGCGATCATCGAGGCGCTTCTGCTTGTGTCGACGGAACCACTCACGCTGCAGCAGGTTACCGACCTGCTCGAAGGGCAAAGCCGTGCCGACGTTGAGAAGATCATAGAAGACCTTAGGGCATCCTATGACCGCGAGGGGAGAGGGTTTCAGGTTGTGGCGGTCGCCGGCGGCTACCAGCTGGTTACCCGCCCGGAATATGCGCGATGGATACGGCAACTCAAAGAGAACAAATCCCAAACGGCCTTGTCCCGGCCGGCCCTGGAAACGCTGGCTATCATTGCCTACAAACAGCCGGTAATCAGAGCTGACATTGATGATATCCGGGGAGTCAACTCGGGAGGCGTTCTCAAGAATCTTATGGAGAGAGGACTGGTAAAGATAGCGGGCAGAAAGGACTTGCCGGGAAGGCCAATCATGTATGCGACAACCACCCTTTTTCTTAAACAGTTCGGGCTGGTTTCCCTCAAGGACCTGCCCAGCCTGAAAGAGTTTGAGCAGGTGCTGGAAGCTGACTAAAAATGTCATTCTCTAAAGTTACTTTTGTTGTTGTCGATATGATGTATATCATTTAATTATTTTGTGGTTTCTCTTAATTAGATCATGATCCTGCAACGAGCTACAAAAACTTCAAAGGGTCCGGGTTAGATCAACTTTATGAGACAGGGAAGTCGGATGAACCTGAAGTATCAAATATCGATTGCAGTCTCAGTCGCAGTTCTGGCTTTTTCCCCGATAGTCGCCCTGGGTGCATTGACCCATGTTGTCGCAAAGGGTGACACGCTCTATTCCATCTCCAAAAAACATAACACTACGGTCGAGGAGATCAAGTCTCTGAATGGCCTGAGGACCAACAGGATTTCTGTCGGCTCCGTACTTTCAGTGAAGGCGTCAAAAACGGATAGCCTTAAAACGGGCAAGAGCTCCGACAAGACGGTAACCACGAAAAAAGTATCATCAAAGAAATCGACTCAGGCAGCCAGGTCATATGATACCTATCTGGTTAAAAAAGGCGATACTTTCGTCATCATTGCCCGTGAGTACGGGATCTCGCCCAAGTTGCTGAAAAAGATGAACGGGGTAAAGAGCAACAGATTAGCGATCGGTCAGCAGCTCAAGGTCCCGGTCCTGGATGTAACGGATGAGCCGGTAGGAGTAGCTGAAGCAAGCGCTGAGCTCAGCGAGAGAGCTGAGGCCAGAGTGGCGTTATCGGAGGGTGTCGATGACAAACCGGTCGATGAAATGTCTCCCATGGAAACACTCCGTGTGCAGCATCTGATAGATGTTGCAAGCAATTATCTCGGTGTCCCCTACAAGTTCGGCGGCGGTAACAGAAAGGGCATCGATTGCTCGGCCTTT
>JAOUDF010000369.1 GCA_029859385.1 Nitrospirota bacterium | reverse complement strand
AACGATTATATGGAAGTCCGGCGGCACAACAAACCCGCAGTACATAACGTATGACGCGGGCTCCGGCAACACAAAGTCCTCCGATTACCTTGCGATAATCGGACATAACCTTTTTACCATCGGGGCGACGATAACGCTTCAGTATTCGACCGATAATTTTGCCGCCGACGTCAATGACGCCTTTACGGGGTTTGCGCCTACAAGCGACGCGGTGATTTTGAAAGAATTTACTTCGCCCGGCGCGAAAAGGTACTGGCGTTTAAAGATATCCGGGTCGCTCGGCGCGGCTCCGTATATGACGCTATGTATATGGGGCGATAAGACCGAGCTTGACTATGCTACGGCTGCGTTCGACCCTTACGAGCAATCAACGAAGGCTGCCATAAGCATGACGCAGGCCGGATATGTCGCCGGTGTACATACACAGTACACGGAGCGTTCTATGGTCTTAAAATTCGACGACGCGGACTCGACGCTTTATAGCAAGATCAAGGCGTGGTGGGACGCATCGGGCATAAAAAATTTTTTCGTCGCATGGGATACGTCTAATAATCCGTCTGACGTATGGCTTATGCGACCTGACCCAAAGTTTTCAAACCCGCTAAAAAACGGCGGATTATACAGGGATATAACGATTAATCTCAAGGGGCGAAAGGAATGATAAAGATAGTCAACGCCAATGCGCCGCAAATGACAGTGCATACCCCGACTATGGGAAGCAAGGTCGCCATGCCCGGGCACGCTGTCAATCTCTATCTCGACGGCACGGTCTATCTCGACGGGCTGATAACGTTAAAGGGCGTAAAATATTATTCGGATGCGCCCGTAAAGATCGTAAAGGAGGATATTTAATGTCAGATTTGCGACTCAGGTATGACGAACCCGCAACCGGTATCGGCCATCCGACTTTGCCGGATTCGGTAAACCGGCTCTTCACGGCAGACCACAACAACGACGGAACGCACAGGTTTTTTGTCGACGCGCGACACTTCGGCATTGTCGGCGACAATGTTACGGACGACACGGCCGCCGTACAGGCCGCCATTGATTATGCGGCAACGCTCCCGGTGCTTACGTCTCTACGTAACACGGCAACGGTTCTTGTGCCTTACGGTCTGTATAAGGTCACGTCTCAGATCGTCGTGCCTTCCGGGGTCAATCTGCATTGCGAGGGCATACTTTACAATAACCTTGCCGACGCATGGCAGCCGCTCGTCTGGTTCAAGGCAGGCTCGCATTGCTCGAAGGTTCAGCTCTGGGGCAACCTCGGAAGCGGCGTCAAGTTCGGCGAGGTCGGTACATCGTGTGATATGGCCATCGGTGACGTTCGGCTTTGGAATATCGGCGAGGAGTACGACGGTGTAAAGGGTTCCAAGAAGGGCGTACACTTCACAGGCTACAACTTCACGTTTGATTCTATTGACTGCGACGGCGGCAACCTCGGGATTGATATCGATGGAGCTTCCGATGTGCGAGGCAATAAGATATTAACATGGGGCGCTTCAACAGGGGTGCGACTCACGTCAGGCTCGGAACATATTTATCTCAATAGCGTAGATATAGACACCCCAAGCTATAAAGGCTTGCAAATAGATTCATCTCACGACCTTGCAATCCATGATTGCACGATATTTTTAAACGACCAGCAGCTTCCGGGCGGCATTGTAAACGCCGCCGTTATTGGAGAACACTCCGGCGGAGACAAGGTCAATAACCTTCGCATACATTTGTCAGTTCAGGATACCGGCGGTCAGGCGTTGAAGGTTTATAATATCTTAGATAGCCAGATCTTCTTAAACGTTACCAATGCGCCACTTGGCACGGGGAATCTTAATCTGATAACTTCAGGCATCGAATTTTCAACTGGCGTTGAAGCAACGACGCAGATTTCGGCAAGTTTCGGAAACGTGGCAACGAAGATTACCGGCACGGGCGGTTGCGTAACGTACACGGAAGCAGGGGCATTGAAGTATCGCGGCAGCGCGGGCACGATAACCGTGCTCGGCGCGGCATAAGGAGAAACATGACAGA
>JAOUDF010000368.1 GCA_029859385.1 Nitrospirota bacterium | reverse complement strand
GGCGCCGGCGAAGATCGGAATCCTCGAATACGTCAGGTCAAATCCGTTAAAGCCCCATGCCGACCATGAATACTTCCATCTCGTATAGCCGACGTCCGCTCGAAACGACAGTTCCTTCGGAAGGTCTTTAATCTTCAAATCGTCCTGCGTTACGTTAACTCCTGCGTTTACGTAAATGCCTGATCCGAACCCGCCCGCGGGCTCCGTCGACAAACCGAGTCCTATATCGCCGGAAACGGCGTATGCCTTCGCGGACAGACCGACAAAGACAACGGCAAGACATATGGCTAAAATCTTCTTCATTGCAATCCTCCGGATGTAAATTTTATAGCAGCTTTTTGCGGTCTCCACACATCAAAATAGTACCAAAATATTCAACTCAAACAAAGTGATTTTCATCACGTTATCGTTCAAAAAAACTCTTATTTTTTCTCTTTAACAAGCTTATCGACGACCATCGGGTCGGCAAGCGTCGACGTGTCTCCGAGGTCTTCCGTGTGCCCTTCGGCTATCTTACGCAGTATCCTTCTCATGATCTTCCCGCTTCGGGTCTTTGGTAGCCCGGACGTGAACTGAATCTTGTCGGGCTTTGCTATGGCGCTTATCTCTTTTTTCACGTGGTCTTCCAATCTCGAGCTGAGATCGTCACTCTGTTCGACCCCTTCCTTTAAAACGACGAAGGCATAGAGCCCCTCGCCTTTTACGTCGTGCGGATAACCCACGACGGCTGCCTCGGCGACCGACGAGCTCGACACTAGCGCGCTTTCTATCTCGGCCGTACCTAGCCTATGCCCGGATACGTTGACCACGTCGTCAATGCGCCCCATCAGCCAGAAATCCCCGTCCTCGTCCACCCTTGCGCCGTCGCCGGAAAGATAATATCCTGGGAACCTGCTGAAATACACGTCCTTGATGCGCCTTCCGTCCGGGTCACCGTAAGTCCCCCGGAGCATTCCGGGCCACGGTTTTTCTATGACAAGATACCCGCCCTCGTTTGTCTTTGCCTGGCTTCCGTCGTCCTTCAGGACTTTTGGTACTATGCCGAATAGAGGCCTGGTCGCGGAGCCCGGCTTTAAGCTCGTGGCCCCTGGTAAAGGAGAGATCAATATGCCGCCCGTCTCGGTCTGCCACCACGTGTCGACTACCGGTATCCTGCCCTTGCCGACATGCTCGTGATACCACATCCAGGCCTCCGGGTTTATCGGCTCTCCGACAGACCCGAGAATGCGAAGGCTCGACAGATCGTGCTTCGTCACCCATTCGGTCCCGGAGCGCATAAGGGCGCGTATCGCGGTCGGCGCGGTATAAAGCGTATTCACGCGGTGCTTGTCCACTATATCCCAGAACCTTCCGGGGTCGGGATAGGTCGGTATGCCCTCGAACATCAGCGAAGTAGCCCCGCAGGCCAACGGGCCGTAAACTATGTAAGAATGGCCCGTAACCCAACCTATGTCTGCCGTGCAGAAAAAAACGTCTTCGTCCCTGTAATCGAAGATCCATTTAAACGTCAAAGAAGTGTAGAGCAGGTAACCGGCCGTGGTGTGAAGCACGCCCTTCGGTTTTCCTGTGGACCCGCTCGTATAGAGAATAAAGAGCGCGTCTTCGGAGTCCATCTCCTCTGGCTCGCAGTGATCCTTGATATCCGGAGCGTTCATCTCGTCGTCCCACCAAGTATCTCGCCCGTCGGTCATGGCGACTTCATTTTTTGTGTGCTTTACCACGACGACCTTTTCTATCGTCGGAGACTCCGCAAGGGCCGCGTCCGCGTTCTCCTTCATAGGTATATGCCTTGCCCCGCGCACCCCGCCGTCAGAGGTTATAAGCACTGTGGAGGCGGAATCTATTATCCTGTCTTTGAGCGATTGAGGGGAAAAGCCTCCGAATACCACGCTATGGATGGCGCCTATGCGGCTGCAGGCGAGAAGCGCCATGGGAAGCTCCGGTATCATAGGCAGGTAGATCGTTACGCGGTCCCCCTTCTTCACGCCCTTTTTCTTCAGTACGTTCGCAAGGCGATTAACCTCGCGCGACA
>JAOUDF010000367.1 GCA_029859385.1 Nitrospirota bacterium | reverse complement strand
CGGGATGTTGAGAGAGGCCTCCCACTTCTGGCCCATGCGTCTTACTGTGGTGCTGCCCTTTACCGTCTCCTCGCCACGGAACTCTTTTCGTATCTTGTCGTCGAATACGACCTTGGGGATGCCCGGAGTTTCTATGGGTATGAACCCGACGGTGGTCGATTGCTTTACGCCCCTTGTCGTTTCCTCGCCGAGGGCAAGATACATGTTGTTATACGCCATGCGCCTTCACCTCCTTCTTGCCGGGACCGGAGACGAGCTTGCTTGCGACCTCCTCGGCAAGGCCACGCTCGATGAAAGTCCTGCCGATATCGTCCGAGACCGTGCGTTCGAGTCCGGCGTCAAACACCCCGATATCCGGGCTCGTGCCGTTTGTCAGGAACTTAATCCTCATATCAAACCTCCCTGTACCTTACGTCCAGTTTGTAGTCGATCGTCGTTACCGGCGCGTCGTAAGTAACCTGCGCTCCGTTGTGCAGTGCCGCTGACACGAGCTTTGACGCCACAAGCGCATTTACATTGAGCGTGTTCACCGTAATCGCATCCCTTAACCCGTGCACCCAGTCGACCTGCTTGCCTCTCGAAGTCGCCGGGGCCTTGTCGCTGAAGGATATCTTGATGACAAGGCCAGCCGTGTTGTAATAAGGCTTTTGCCCGAACGCGTTCTCGAACTGCTCGCTCTCATAGAGGATCTGAGCTGCCGCGCTTGTCGTAAGGTCGGGGTTAGCTGAAGCGTCCTCGACCTTGAGACCAAGCCCAGTGAGAATCAAACCCACGTTCGCAACAATCGCCTTTACAGTGTCCGCGTTCGACATCAGGTAATCCTATTGAGCTTCAGCCTTGTCACCCCGTGCCCGTCAGGCATGGCACCTGTTACTTCGTAGGTCACGCCGTCAATTAAGATCGTATCCTTATGCCTTGCGTTCGGAGCATCGATCGTCACGACCATTGCCTCGGTGTGAGGGGCGCTAACCTCGCCCGTATACGGATTGAAGTCAACAGCCGACTCGTCAAAGACAACGTTGATGTTTTTTACCCCGTCGATTACGCTCGTGTAAGTTACAGGCTCGCCCAAAGCCTCAATCATATCGACTGAGGCAGCCTTGACGTCGTCCCTGAAGGTCATTTCTTAAAAATGCCCTTGGGAACAACCGAGACCCCGAGCTTGCCAGCCTGTTCCTCAGTAAGCTCAATCTCGTCTCCAGGGCCATAGAGCTTTATGTCTTTCTCGGTCGTCCCATGCTGAATGTGCGTATCCTTTACGATGTATTTCATAAAACGTCCTCCCTATTTATTCAGGTTGCTGAAAAAGCTCCAGATGCAAGGCGGCAAGGAGCGAGGCGTATGTTGTCAATACGTCGCAGCGACGAGCTTTGATGCCAACGCAGCAGATGGAC
This sequence comes from Nitrospirota bacterium, assembly GCA_029859385.1. Taxonomy (GTDB): domain Bacteria; phylum Nitrospirota; class JAOUDF01; order JAOUDF01; family JAOUDF01; genus JAOUDF01. The sequence goes on along the minus strand of JAOUDF010000367.1, from coordinate 641 downwards.
TTTTTCAGCGGCCTGCTATGCGACCGCGTTCTCGACCATGTATCCAAGATCGCTTGCGATAACCTTCTCGTCCGAGTTCCACGCCACCTTCAGGTAGTGCGCTCCCTTAACCCCGCGTTTGGGGTCGAAGTCACGCATGGTGATCCTGTTCGTCTCCGAGAATGTCGCGCCGAAGGTTATGGTCTTTATTCCCGGGCTCGGTGCCACGTAGAGCGCCGCCGCGTGCTTGCCCCAGAGGCGCGTATACGTCGGGGTCTGGCCCTCCTTCGTAGAGATATAACGCGAGCGCCCGATAAGTACCCGCTCGACATCGAATAGCCCGGCAACCTCGCTCTGCGTAACCAGTCCGCCGCCGCTTGATCCCTGAAGCCTCGTTGCCGCCTTAACGGCGTCCAGTATCTTCTGGTGCTGCCTGAGCTTTAGCCACGTGTCGATGCCGAAGATGAGCGTATTGGCGCGCATGAAGCAGCCCTCAATGGCGTTCTGGATGTCGTTTATGGGATTGCTCGCAGGGTCGCTCCACTGGCCAGTGCCGGATAGCGTCACCTTGTTGCCGGTCGGGTAAGAGGCTGCGGTAAAGACAATGTCCGCAACGCGCTTCTCCTGTGCAACGTCCAAAAGCATGTTGAGGAAGTCGTTGG
>JAOUDF010000366.1 GCA_029859385.1 Nitrospirota bacterium | reverse complement strand
AGCCGTCACGGTTGTCGTCGCCGCTCACATACGTCAGCACCGTCACCTGGCTCGGGCTGCTCCCGATCGCCTCTACGCTCCCCGGTACCGTCTGGTCGACGGCATAGGCTATCGTTGCGGGTAGCGCCAGCAGCGCCGCGAGTACAGCAAGAATCTGTTGACGCATTAATTATCCCCCTGATTATTCCACACCCGTGTAGTTGTAGTTTGCCGAATAACTGGCGCTGCCGCTCCAGCCGCTGCAGCTCGAGAAGGACGTGGCGTTACCCCACGAACAGCTTCCGCCGCCTGAGGAGATACTGTGCCCCGTGACCGCCGCACCGTTGCGCAGACGGACACCCATCGGCGTGGAACCGCCGCCACTCCAGCCACCTGACGACGAACTGGAAGACTTGTTGCTGCCGTGCAGACCACCCATGGAGTCGCCGCCGTGGCAGTTCATGCACCAGACGCCCCACTTATTGCCGGACATTTCCACGCTCATCGGCGGATGGCTGTTAAGACGACTGTAGCGCATATGGCTATAGGTACCTGAATTAAACCCGGGCTCACCACCGGCGCCATCGCCCCAGCCACCCCAGCCTCCATAGGAACTGCCGCCGGCAGCCTTGACGCCGTAAACATCCCTGCGATGGCAGCTGTAGCAGAACATCCTGGGGTTGCCCCAGCTCCCGTCGTTGATCATGTCCTCCGGATCGTCGGTATCACCATCGAGGTTGTTGTCTACCTTGGCCTTCGTATCGACGTTGCGCAGCAGCCACGGGTTGTCGGAACCATGAGGCCCGGCCGGGTCGTTCTCGTCCGACGGGCTGTGGCAGTCGGCGCAGGTAATGGTGCTCCAGGGGCCATACGGCGGCACAAAGGCCCAGCCCAGACCGGCGCTGGTCACAAAGCTGACATCTGAAAGGCTCGACGACGGTCCGCTCACCAGGGTTATCTGCTTGCCGCTGTCCACCGTCTTGATCTCGTACCAGGTTGCGCTGGACGACGGCCGGTCGGTGCCAAACTGTATCTTCCATCCCGGCTGCATGTAGTAGGTGGGGAAATCCCTGCCGTCGGCGATGGTGACGGTCTTCGTCGCCGCATTGTAGCTCACATGCCCGAAACCGCTTGGCGTAGAGCTGTAATAGCTGTCATCCATTCCGCCGCCCCATCTATAGGACGTATCATAAGAGGAAGACCCGATTTGCCAACCCTTACCGTTGCCGTCGCCGCCGTTGAAATAAGGCCAGGCCGAGTTCAGGTGCGGTTTGGGCTGGTTGCGGCCCCGCCTGAGGATCGGATGGAATCCGTAGTTGTTGGGGTTGAACTCGACCGACATATCAGTCTCGGGGCCGGATGCCCATGACCCGCTGCTGCTGCCGCCATAGCTTCCTCCCCACGAACTTCCGGAACTGGTAGAAGAGAGCTTGCCCATGGGAATCTGTGGCGGTGACGGCGCCGTAGCCGGAATGCTGTAGGAGCTCCCTGCACCGTAGGCATAGGCCGAATGACACTTGAAGCAGAACTGGTACATGTTCTCCGAAGTCTCCAGCACCGTAAACTTCGTCGGCGCCTTCCAACCGGAGGAATCATAGGTCGGCTCAATGCCCCATACCCCCTTGTTGGCACCGCCCACCTGACCGCCGAAGGAGCCGCCGGTCGGGTCGAAGGGGTTCGGCCTCCATGTAATGAGGTTTCTCGGCTCCTTGGACGCCGCATGCGGGTTGTGGCAGTCGGTGCATTCTACGTGACGGGAGGATGCCGGGTTCCAGTTGGCCGTCTGCACATTGGTGGGCAGGCTCATCCACTCGTCCACCTTGTGCTTGCCCGCTGCCGACGACAGGCCGTTGAGGCTGTCGTAGGGGCTCTTCCCGTTGATCGGGTGGAACGATTTCTTGCCCGACTCGAACATGTTCTTGATCTTGATCGCCATCTGCCTCATCGGCTCCACGCGGTATGCATCCTTCGCGTCGCTCGATGCACCGTTGGGGTTGTAGTCGCTGGAACCCTCGCTGTCCTTGCTGTGGCACTGGTAGCAGAAGTGTTCCTCGGTCGA
>JAOUDF010000365.1 GCA_029859385.1 Nitrospirota bacterium | reverse complement strand
ACGTCCATCTTCTCCGGCTGAAAGTGTATGGTCTTGGTGTCCAATCGCGATATGACGAGTATCCTGTTGATTATATCGCACATCCTGTTGACGGTATCCGCGACCTTCGCAAGAATCTCAGCGTACTCGGCGGCGCTCCTTTGCTTGCTTAGCGTCACGTCGCAGTAGCTCTTTATTATGGATGTCGGGGTCCTCAGCTCGTGCGACGCGTCGGATAAAAACTGCTTTTGCCTGCCGAAGGATTTCTCAAGACGTTCGAGCATGGTGTTGAAATTCGACGCAAGGGGCTTCAATTCGAGCGGTATCTTTTCATTCTCGATCCTGTCGCTCAAGCTCTCGGCCGTAATCTCGCCGACCTTGTCGCTAAAGATGCGCAAAGACTTCAGCGCAACCCCGGTCATTATGAAAACGCCGACGCCGCACAGTATGAATACGGCAGGAAAGATAAAGAGGATTATGCTCCTGAACGAAACGACGAGCTTATAGGTGGTTTCGAGGTTGTCGGCGCCCTGGAAGGTCAGATAGCCTATGTCGTATCTGACCGACTTGGTGATCAGTCTCAAGTCCTCTCCGTTCGGGCCGACTATCGTTTCAAACCTGGGCTCCAACACGACCCCTTTTCTGGACGGTAAAAACGCGTCCGCAAGGCCGAGCGAGGGGGAGGTTACAATCACCTCGCCTTCCGTGTTCGTCACCTGGTAATAATGGCCTGAAAGCCTTTCTATATACGGGCCCGTTGCGGTTATTGAGAGCTCCTGCAGTTCCTTTTCGATCTGGCCGTGCGATTCTTCGAGTGCTATGAGGTTTGAAAGCGATTCTATCGACGATTCGAGGTGGTCGTCCACGAGGTTCAAAACGACCCCCTCGAGCTTGTAGTACAGGTATATCTCGAGGCCCGTAAAGACCACGGAAAAGACGACGAGAAACCAGATAACGAGCTTTAACTTTATCGATTTGAACATCGTGCTCGTCATTCTTCTTCGCCCTTGAGCATATAGCCCGCGCCGCGAACGGTATGAATGAGCTTCTTCTTCGCGTTCTTGTCGATCTTATTTCTCAGGTAGTTGACGTAGACATCTATGACGTTGGAGTCCATGTCCTTGTCTTCGTGGTAGATGTGCTCAACGATGTCCGTGCGCGAAAGTACCGCGCCTTTGTTATATGCCATATACTCTAAGAGCGCGTACTCGCGCGCAGAAAGCGTTATAACCTTGCCGGCGCGACTGACCTCGTGCGAGGCGGTGTTTATCTCAAGGTCGTCTATCTTTATTACCGCCTGCTTGACATCTCCCTTTCTTCTCAGAAGGGACCTGACGCGCGCAAGGAGTTCCTGAAAGACAAATGGCTTCGTAAGGTAATCGTCGGCGCCGGTATCGAGCCCCTTTATCTTATCGACCAGAGCGTCGCGAGCCGTCAATAGCAAGACCGGGGTCGTGTTGCCCTTCTTTCTCAGCTTCGTAAGCACCGTAAGGCCGTCCATTACCGGCATCATCACGTCAAGTATTATAGCGTCGGCCGGAAAGTTCTCGGCCATGTAAAGGCCCTCTTCGCCGTCGTGCGCGACGTCCACGACATAGCCCTCCTCCTCAAGCCCCTGCTTGACTATCGCCGCAAGGTCTTTTTCGTCTTCAACGACCAGTATTCGCATGGAAGCTCCTTTGACGTTATTTTATAAGTCGCCGTTTTGATTATACAAAAAAAATCATTAAAGGCAAATTAACATGGCGCCCTGCAGTTTCGTCTTTCATATTACATATTGCAACGAACGCAAAGATTATCTTTTATTAGCTAAACCGCCGTTATCCGGCAGCCTAAAGCGCGCCGCAAGGGCACAGGGGTGCGCTTTATGCCTCGAAGAGCGAAAAACCGTCAGCATGCCCCTGTCTTTCGAGTTCCGCAAGCCTCGCCATTATGGTCTTTATCGCAAGTTGCCCGGAATCGATACCTATCCATTTCCTGCCCAGCTTCTGCGCCGCGCAAAGCGTCGTGCCGGAGCCCGCAAAGGCGTCAAGCACAAGGTCCCCCTCGTTGGTAGACGCGCTTATTATGCG
>JAOUDF010000112.1 GCA_029859385.1 Nitrospirota bacterium | reverse complement strand
ATTCTTTCGGTGTCAATATTAATATTGGTAAGAGATTTAAGCAGGGTCGGATATCCTTAGAATGGATGGTCATTATAATTTTTATAACTGTGCAGGAGACAGGGAGGTGTCTGGAGGACAAAGGTAAATCACTCCTGTCAACCTTTGTATTAGCAACTCTCTGTCCGGATGAGATAAACGGACATTTAAGTAGACATTTGGGCAAAGGAATTTTATTCTATAGAGCTGCGATGGCCTTACTTCCTTAAGTCCATCCGAAAACTACCTAACATGGCGAAAACGGATAAATAGTAATTAGAGGTAATCTTGACTACTCATGCGGTAAAAAGCGCCGGACAGGCATTGCGGAGGTGGACCCTGGCCGATTCCGAGGAGCTGTACGGGATCGGGAACTGGGGGCGTGGATACTTTGATATGTCCGAGGACGGGGAGGTGCGTGTGTTGCTGCGGCGCGGCGACCAGACCAGGCCCACGTCGCTGATGGAAATAGTAGCGGGCATGAAGGAGCGGGGGTTGTCGTTTCCCGTCCTGTTGCGCTTCGGCGACGTTCTGGATACGCGGATCGAACTGCTGAACACGCTCTTTGAAAAGGCCATCAAGGACTCGGGATACAGGAACAGCTATCGCGGCGTCTTCCCCATCAAGGTCAACCAGCAGCAGCAGGTCATCGAGGAGATTACCCGCTTCGGGCGCAAGTATCATCACGGGCTGGAGGCGGGCAGCAAGGCTGAACTCGTCGCGGCGCTGGCCTATATGAACGACCCTGAGGCCTTCATCATCTGCAACGGCTACAAGGACAACGACTTTATTGATCTCGCCCTGTACGGGTTGAAGATGGGCATACAGGTGATCCCCGTCATCGAAATGCCGGGTGAGCTGGACGTCCTGCTGGAACGGGCGAAGCGTCTGAAGATACGGCCACGGCTCGGCGTGAGGGTCAAGCTGGCCACGGAAGGCAGCGGGCACTGGATCGAGTCGGGCGGCGACCGGAGCGTCTTCGGCCTTAACATGACCCAGCTGATAGACGTGGTCGACCGGCTGCGGGAGGTCGACATGCTCGACTGCCTGGAGCTGCTCCACTATCACATCGGTTCCCAGATCCCGACGATCCGCACCATCCGTACCGCCGCCAACGAGGCGGCGCGGGTCTATGTCGACCTCGTCCGTGAAGGCGCCAAGATGGGCATCATGAACACCGGCGGCGGGCTCGGCGTCGATTACGACGGCTCGAACACCGCTTCATCGAGCAGCACCAACTACACCATGCAGGAGTACTGCGCCGACATCGTCGAGGCGGTGATGTCGGTGGCGGATGAAGCCGGGGTCGAGCATCCGGTGCTGATCAGCGAATCGGGCCGCGCCACCGTTGCCCATTATTCGGTGCTGCTGTTCAACATCATGGATGTCTGTACCTTCGAGCACAAGGGGCCGCCGGAGACGCTGCCGGACGACGTCTGCGAGCAGACGAAGAATCTGAAGAACGCCAGCGACATACTCAACCCGAAGAACCTGAAGGAGTGCTACAACGACGCGCTCTATTACCGGGACAAGATCCGGTCGCTGTTCGCCCATGGCGATGTATCGCTGCGGGAGAGGGCCCTGGCCGAATCGATCTTCTGGAATATCATGAGCCGGGTAGCCGTCGAGGCCCCCAGGCAGAAGAACATGTCCGATGAGCTCAAGAACCTCAAAAGCGCCATGGCCGACGTCTACTACGGGAACTTCAGCCTCTTTCAGTCGCTCCCCGATGCATGGGCCATCGACCAGCTCTTCCCGATATTACCGGTCCACCGGCTGAATGAGCGCCCGACCCGTACCGGGATCATCGCGGACTGTACCTGTGACTGCGACGGCAAGATCGACCGCTTCATCGACATGCACGATGTAAAGAAGGGTCTGCCGCTGCACGAGTTGCGTTCCGACGAGGAATATATCCTGGGCGCCTTCCTGGTGGGCGCCTACCAGGAGACCCTGGGCGATCTTCATAACCTGTTCGGTGACACCAATGTCATCAGCATTCGCCTCGATGACGACGGAGAGGTAGAGTTCACCCGGGAGATCATCGGCGACTCGGTGGCGGACGTGTTGGCGTACGTCGAGTATGATCCCAAGAACCTCGTAGAGAAGATACGAGCCCACGCCGAATCTTCGGTCCGCAGGCGTCAGATTTCAGCGCAGGAGCGCCGCGAGATCATGAGTGTCTTTGAGGAGATACTGCGCGGCCATACCTATTTTGATATGTAGGAGGAGTACGAATGTCCAGTGTATTGATTATTGGTGCCGGTGGTGTCGGTGGCGTGGTGGCGCACAAATGCGCCCAGCTTCCCGAGGTCTTTTCTGAAATCTGTCTGGCCAGCCGCACCAAGTCCAAGTGCGACGCCATTGCCGCCCAGATCAAGGAGAAAACCGGCCGCACCATTCAGACCGCGCAGGTCGATGCCGATGACGTGGCGCAGACCGCCCAGCTCATCAGGCAGCTCAAGCCCAAGGTGCTGATCAACGTGGCGCTGCCGTATCAGGACCTGACCATCATGGAGGCGTGCCTTGAGGCGGGGACCGACTACCTCGATACCGCCAATTACGAGCCCCATGATGAGGCGCGTTTCAGCTACGAATACCAGTGGCCCTACGACGGCCGTTTTAAAGAGAAGGGGCGCATGGCGCTTCTGGGAAGCGGTTTTGACCCCGGCGTGACCAACGTCTACTGCGCCTACGCGCAAAAGCATTTCTTCGACGAGATCCATACGGTCGACATCATTGATGCCAACGCCGGCGATCACGGGTTGCCCTTTGCCACCAACTTCAACCCCGAGATCAACATCCGCGAAATCACCGCCAACGGCCGTTACTGGGAAGGCGGGCAGTGGAAGGAGACCGCTCCTCTGTCTGTCCACAGCCCCTTCAATTTCCCCGAGCCGCAGGTGGGGACCCGTGATATCTATCTTCTCTATCACGAGGAGATGGAGTCGCTGGTCAAGCACATCCGCGGCCTCAAGCGCATCCGTTTCTGGATGACCTTTTCGCAGAAATACCTCACCCATCTGCGGGTGCTCGAAAACGTCGGCATGACCAAGATCGAGCCCATCGATTTTCAGGGGCAGAAGATCATCCCGCTGGAGTTCCTCAAGGCCGTATTGCCCGACCCCAGCAGCCTGGGTCCGCTGACCAAGGGGAAGACCTGCATCGGCTGCGTGTTCACCGGCATCAAGGACGGCAAATACGTAGAGAAATATATCTACAATGTCTGCGACCATCAGGAATGCTATCGGGAAGTCTGTTCCCAGGCCATCTCGTATACCACCGGCGTCCCCGCCATGATCGGCGCCAAGCTCATGGTTACCGACGTCTGGAAGAAGTCGGGCGTCTGGAACATGGAGCAGCTCGATCCCGATCCGTTCATGGAGGACCTCAACAAGCACGGACTGCCGTGGGAGGTAGTCGACGGCAAGCCCTACGTGGAACAATTGGCCGCCCTTGAAGCCGCTGCCGGCTGAAACTGACCTCGATACAGACGATAGCCGTCACCCCGGCGAAAGCCGGGGTCCAGAGATTAAAAGAACTGGATTCCGGTTTTCACCGGAATGACGACAAGGCTGTTCATAACCAATAATTACGCGATCACGCATTCATAGGCATTACATCTGATGGATATCAAATCAATCATGGAGCTCGGCCACCGGGCCGAGCTCCCAACCCCCTGTTATCTCGAACACCGCGGGCTGCTCGCCCGCAACCTGGAAATCCTCGATCAGGTCCAGAAACGAAGCGGCGCCACCATCATTCTGGCCCTCAAGGGGTTCGCCATGTTCTCCGTCTTCGACCAGATCAGCAAGGTCCTGGCGGGCACCACGGCCAGTTCAATAAATGAGGCCAGACTGGGGCTGGAGGAGTTCAAGGGGCAGATTCACGTCTACTGTGTTGCCTATACCGAGGCGGAGATTTCGTGGCTCTCCACCGTAGCCAACCACATCACCCTCAACAGCCTGAGCCAGTGGCAGCAGTTCAGCTCGATTATCCGCGGCCCGCAGAACAAGGCCTCCTACGCCCTGCGGATAAATCCAAAGTATTCCGAAGTAGCCACCGAAGTCTACAACCCGTGCAGGCCCGGCACCCGTTTCGGCGTCAGCGCCGATGCATTGCATGCGGCCTGGAATGCCGGTCAACTGGAAGGGCTTGAGGGGCTGCATTTCCACACCATGTGTGAGCAGAACTCCGATACCCTGGCGCGCACGCTGGAGGCGGTGGAGCGACAGTTCGGCGATATGCTCCATAAAATGAAATGGCTCAACATGGGGGGAGGGCATCACATCACCCGCCCCGATTACGACCTGGACCTGCTGTGCGAGAGTGTAAAGCGCATTCGTGAGAAGTATAATGTGGAGGTAATCCTGGAGCCGGGCGAGGCCATTGCGCTCAATACCGGATTTCTGGTCAGCACCGTGCTCGACCGCTTTACCAGCGACGGCAGGGAGATCGCCATTCTCGACACCTCGGCCGCCGCGCACATGCCCGACGTACTGGAGATGCCCTACCGCCCCATAATCCTTGGCACCGGCAAGCCGGGCGAAAAGGCGACCACCATTACCCTGGGTGGGCTTACCTGCATGGCCGGCGACATCATCGGCGACTATTCCTTTGATGAGCCGCTGAAGGTGGGGGACCGCTTAATTTTTACCGACATGGCCCATTACAGCATGGTCAAGAACAACACCTTTAACGGGGTGCCGTTGCCTTCAATAGCGGTGTATGATCCGGGGTCGGACAAGATTGACGTTGTGCGGCGATTCGGTTATGAGGATTATCGAAACCGGTTGTCTTAAAGAAAATCCCCCGTGCTGGAATGGTGCGGGGGATTCTTTTATTGAGCGTATAGCACCCGCATATAGGGTAAGGCGATGCGATATGCCGCCTCCGCGTGGTTCGCTTTCAAGGGTTCATCTTTCCCGCCAGTCGCACAGCATCTTCAATCTTGGCTTTGAAGCTATCCAGCGAGGTGAACATCTCACCTGCCTGCACCGTGAACTGAATCGTGTCGGGGTATATATCCATCTGGCGTCGATGAAGAAACTCGTCTGGCGCCTCGAAGTGCTTAATCACATCAATGATATCGCCCCGTCGTGTGAGAACAACTGTAGCCCACTGCTGCCAGAATTTCCGTTTGCTTTCAGGCACGTCTAAGTTGTGTACGAGGTTGAAAGCCCTTTCTATTATCATCTCGTTCTTTCATGGGGTATACGTTTGCGTTCTGGTCGCGGACCGTCAGCGAGGCGAATATTGCGAAGCCCAACATCAAGACACGCTACGGGGTTCAGAATCCTATTTTGCAACACGGCGACTGTAGCCAACGTTGTCTTGTTTGTAAATAATTAATTAGCAAGCTCGGCTGAAAACGACCAATCCGTTCGCTGGTAGAGAATACACGGATGATGCCGCCGGGACCGATCAATTCCCCCTGAACATGAAGTACGCAGCCCCCACGAGGCAGAGCCCGGCCCAGAGGTAGTCGAGCTTCAACGGCTCTTTCATGTAGATCAGGGCGAAGGGGACAAAGACGGTGAGGGCGATGATCTCCTGCATGATCTTGAGCTGGCCAAGGGTAAACTGGCCGTGGCCCATGCGGTTGGCGGGCACCTGTAAAAGGTATTCGAACAGGGCGATCCCCCAGCTTATGAGGGCGGCCACGATCCATGGTTTGTGCTTGAGGTCGCGCAGGTGTGCGTACCAGGCAAAGGTCATGAAGATATTGGAGATGGTGAGGAGGATGATGGTCTTCATGGGAATTGCCCTTCTGGTTAGGTTGTGCAAAAGTATATTCGGTGGCCGGTTCTTTAATCAAGAGCGAAAAGATGGGCTGGGATCATATGCAGGAAACGAACTGTCCAGTGGTCGGAGAAATGGGCGTTGGGATTGCAGGGAGCGAGGGGCAGGCGTATCTCTCGGTCTCCGGTCGGCCAAGCGCCCCAGAAAGAGCAATTAATATAGGCAAATAAAGTATTATGACAATTTCCGCTAAAGATGCATGATTCATCGCATTAATGGAAAGTCCTCGATTTTATTGGATACTAAACTTAATGGCTTTTATGCCGATGAAATATCTAGCAAATCCAACCGGTAATGGTGTCCACGTTAACTTGGTAATTTTGAGGCCGTATCTGCGCACTACCTGCCTGTTTCTTGTGTCGAGAGAGATTAAATCCGAGTTTTAAAAATCATGGCTTGCAACATCATACTGCCGTGATTAACACACTGCATAACGATCAGACAACATTGAGAGTTTGAGGAGATTGTCATGCGTTACAAACCTTTGGAAACTGAAGATATAAAGGTTTTCATCACTGAGTTCAGTGATTATCTGCAAAAAAATGCAGGGATCCAGCCTGAAAAATACAAGATGTTCCGGGTAGAAACCCTTGACCAGCGGGATACCGTTCTCATTATGGCTGATTTCGCCGGTGACATGGAAGGGAAAGTCTTTCTTGGTTTTGATGATACAACCGCATGTCTTGCCGCTGAGGATATTCTGAGGGTACAAAACGGAGAGTCGAGATCTTTTGATAGGGCATCCGATAAAGTAAAGGCGGTACTGCTGGACTTTACGAAAGAGTTTTTCTCCCGCCTATCGGTCACTTTAAAAGAGAAGGAGGGGAGGACGTGCACCATATCCGAGATCGAATTCTGCGAACTGAGAGAGGCGAAGGTCAACAGAAAATACGCCATGATACCCTTTACTGTCAGCGGGTTGTCACAGATGCATCTCTTTCTCAGTCTGCAGGCAGTCAAGAAGGTTGAGCAGTCAGGCAAGCGGCGAATCGTTGTCGTCGATGACTCCAAGAACATGAGAGATATGCTGGAAAAGATGCTCGAGAAGGCAAACTACCATGTGGTGGGAGAATTTGCCAACGGGGCGCAGGCCTTGGGAAAACTGGAAGAGCTGAGCCCTGAGCTGGTGCTTCTTAATATAGATATCCCGGGTGTTGCGGGAACCCGAATGCTGGCCAGCATGCGAGCTGCATATCCGTCGGCCAAAGTAGTCGTCATGACGGGAGAGGCAGACAAGGAGACGATCATGCAATGTCTCCATAACGGCGCGTCGACCTGCATTCTCAAGCCGTTTCAGCCCGACCGGTTTATAGAGACTGTAACCAGGGTGCTTTACCTGCCCTGATCATTCCTCTTCTCTTTTCAGTATCTCCCGGGCCGCCACCATGCCGGAGATGGATGCCTGGATGAGCCCGCGGCTTACTCCCGCTCCGTCGCCGACGGCGAAGAGGTTGCCCACCTCGGTTTCGAGGCCGTTGGTCAGCCGTGGCTGCACTGAGTAAAATTTCACTTCCACGCCATAAAGAAGAGTATCCTCCGAATTAACCCCCGGTGCCACATGATCGAGGGCCTCGAGCATCTCCATGATGTTGCTGAGATGGCGATAGGGGAGCACGAAACTCAGGTCTCCGGGAGTGGCGTCGGTGAGAGTGGGGGTAACCGTCCCTTCATTTATCCGTTCGATGGTGGAACGCCGTCCCTTCTTTAAATCTCCCAGCCTCTGGACCAGCACACCGTCCCCCAGCAGATTGGCCAGGCTGGCGATATATTTTCCGTACGAGATGGGATCGTCAAAGGGCTTGGTGAAGGCAGTGCTCACCAGCAGCGAGAAGTTGGTATTGCCGGTCTTTCGTTCCCTGTTGCTGTGACCGTTTACAGTGAATATCCCGCCGGCATACTCGTTGACCACCTCTCCGTGGGGGTTCATGCAGAATGTCCTGACCCGGTCGCCGAATTTCTTTGATGTATAGAGGTACTTCGCCTCATAGGTAATATCGGTGATCGGTTCCATGACCGCGGCGGGGAGCTCTACCCGCACCCCGATATCGACCGGATTGTGATTGATGGAGAGGCCCAGTTGAGCGGCTTCCGCTGCCATCCACGAGGAGCCTTCCCGCCCGGTGGCGACGATCAGATGCCGGGATTCTATGAATTCTTCCCCTTGCAGGACTATGCCGCTGACCTTGCCGTTTTTCGCGACGATCCGTTCCACCGGTATATCGAAGATGCAGTCGACTTTGCCGTTGAGCTCCTTCCGGAGGTTTCGCAGGACCTTTCTGCACTGGTCGGTACCGATATGCCTGATGCGGGAGGGGACCAGTTCAAGGTTGTGACCGGCGGCCTTTTTCTGGAGGGCGGCGACGGCCTTCTCGTCGGTGCCGTATACTTCTTCCCCGGCGCCTCTTGCCCGATAGATAAGATCGACGTACTCGACGAGGGCGGCTACTTCCTTTTCGGGGAGGTAGTCGGTCAAAAATCCTCCGACATTGGGGTTAAGCGTCAGCTTGCCGTCGCTGTATGCCCCGGCTCCTCCCCAGCCACACAGAAGGTCGCACCTGCTGCACTCGACGCAGGGGATGTCGGCCGTCTCCATGGGGCAGCTC
>JAOUDF010000364.1 GCA_029859385.1 Nitrospirota bacterium | reverse complement strand
CGCCCTTTGCCTTCTGGATCACCGACCTTGCCTCAAAAGACCCCTATTACGTGCTCCCTATCGTCATGGGGGCCACCATGGTCATCCAGCAGAAAATGACCCCGACAGCGATGGAGCCGACACAGGCGAAGATGATGATGCTGATGCCGATCGTATTCACATTCATGTTCCTCTCTTTCCCTTCGGGCCTTGTCATATACTGGCTTGTAAACAACGTCCTCGGCATCGCCCAGCAGTACTACGCGAACAAGAAGGCGGAGTAAAAGTCTGGAAGATCGAAAGCGCGGAAGCAGGGGCACGGTGCCCGTGCCCTTTTTTGATACACCCGATTCCCTGGTCCATGCATCCAGAATCCCTCATGACATTTGCGCTTTGTTCCCTGTAAACTATCTATCATGCACAGCGACGACACCATAGCTGCGATATCCACCCCCATAGGCCGGGGCGGAATAGGTATAGTCCGGCTCAGCGGCAGGGACGCCCTTAAAATCGCGGACAGGATCTTCATTTCGCCCAAAAAGAAAAAGATCAGCGCTACACCTTCACACAGGATCGTCTACGGCCATATCACCGAACCTTCCACCGGAGAGATCATCGATGAGGTAATGGTCTCCATCATGAAGGCCCCGCGCACTTATACAAGGGAAGACATCGTGGAGATAAACTGCCACGGAGGAGCATTGCCCCTCAGGAGGGTCCTTGAGCTTGTCATCAAGAACGGCGCGAGACCCGCGGGTCCGGGGGAGTTCACCCAGAGGGCGTTTTTAAACGGAAGGCTTGACCTTGCGCAGGCAGAGGCGGTACTGGATGTGATCAACGCCATGACCGTGCAGGGCCAGAAGGCCGCTGTCGAACAGCTGAGGGGGGGGCTCTCGGATAAAATAACTGCCGCAAGAGAGCAGCTTATAGAGCTAACCGCCTTTGTGGAGGCATATATAGATTTCCCTGATGAAGACATTGAATCGCTGTCCGCAAAAGAGATGAAAGAGAGGGCCTTGCAGATACGGGACTCCCTCAGGGAACTCATTGAGAGTTCGGAATACGGTGTGATCCTGAGGGAAGGGCTCAAGGTGGCGATCACAGGAAGGCCCAATGTCGGGAAATCATCTTTGCTAAACGCGCTGCTTGAACATGACAGGGCCATTGTTACAGAGATACCCGGCACGACAAGAGATGTTATCGAGGATTACCTTAATATCGGGGGACTCCCGATAAGGATCATGGACACTGCGGGGATAAGGAACGTCGAGGACCTTGCGGAGAAAGAAGGCGTAAGGAGGAGCCTCATGGCCATGGAGGAAGCTGACATGGTCCTCCTCATACTTGACGGAAGCAGTGAACTGCATGAGACGGATATTGAATTGATCGGGAAGTCAAAAACTGAAAACACCATCTTCGTGATAAACAAGAGCGACCTTGAGCAGAAAATAAATCCCCCTTCATCCCCCTTTTTCAAAGGGGGAAATTTTGTCCCCCACCTTGGGAAAGGGGGAGGTGGGGGGGTGGTCAGCATCTCCGCAAAAAAAGGGACCGGTCTCGATCTGCTCAAAGAAAAAATAGTCGGGACAGCCCTGCATGGAAAGTCATGGGGCGGTTCAGCGGCGGTCACGAATACAAGACATGTGCATTCACTCCAAAAGGCGCTCGCGTCAATAGAGTCTTTCATCACAGAGACATCAGGGAAAACGCCGCCCGAATTCCTTGCTGTTGAGCTCAGGGACGCGCTCGACGCGCTCGGCGAGATACTCGGCGCCACCACCCCGGAAGACATCCTTGAGAGGATCTTCACTAAATTCTGTATTGGTAAGTAACGTGAAATAGTTTATAATCAGAACATGTCACGGCTTGCAGAGATCAGAAGGGTGCTTTTATATACCCTCATACTTAACATTGCCGTCGCCTTCGCAAAGATAATCTACGGCTCACTGATAAATTCGGTCAGCATGTTCTCTGACGGGATACATTCCTTTTCCGACGGCACGTCAAACGTAGTCGGCCTGATAGGCATATGGGTAGCGTCCCGTCCGGCGGACGAGACCCATCCCTACGGACA
>JAOUDF010000111.1 GCA_029859385.1 Nitrospirota bacterium | reverse complement strand
GCTGAATCGTCCGGCAGGGTGAAGTCTATAAGGAAAAGCCACGGATAAATGCTCGCGATCTTCAATGTCTCGACTATCAGGACAGGCGGAAGACTGAGCATTATACCCCCTCAAGGATGAATTCCACATCCCAGAACAAGGCCGAATCATGCATCTTGAATTTGAGGGGACCGCCCTTGAACCTGACATTGTATGTCTGGCTGTCAAGCGGGTTCGTCCATTGAAAGAGATCCGCGCCCACATGCACGGCCAGTTCATGCGCCTCCAGGAGCGCCTTGTCAGCTGACGGCATGGCGATATAGCCAATATGCCAGAGCCTGGGGACATGGGTGCATCTCGGCCGGGTCTGCCGATACCCGCCCTCGGCCTCGCTTGAGAGCGTGGGGTCAAAGGCCAGGCCTTCGTCCCAGGGCGTGACGCTTGGCGGAATGCTTAATGAAGGGAAGGACTCCATTATCTTGCTATGCCTCCCTTAAACGAATTGACGAAATCTATGTCAAAGTATGTAAGCTCAAGGATGATATTTTTTACGCGCTGCTTTTCATCCACCCTTGTCCCGATCTGCTTCAGACTCAGCGGAAGGCCGGTCTTGTTCTCCATATTGATGATCACATTCGTGGAGCCGCCCACCTGCCCGTTATTGAGCCTGTCCAGGGCGTCCACGCCTTTCCTGCTTATCACATATTCACCCCTCTGCAGGATCGCCGGCACTTCGTCGCTTGCCAGCCCGCCTGCATGGAAACGGGGAATAAGCCCGCCTTTATGCACGACTATGCTGCCGCTGGATGCAACAGCTCCGCCGGCATTGCCTTTTCCTATACTGCTGAACCAGCCCTCAAAGCCGTTGACCAGGGGATTGACTATCATTGCCTTGACCATCGCCATATAGATGTCATGCAGGATTGACTGGGCCAGCTCACTGAATTTGAGAAATTTATCTGAGGCGTAGTCGAAGAAGCTGGAGAATGCGTTTGACATCGCATTGGCAGCTTCCCGAGCAACCTCTACCCCGACCTGAAATGCGGATTTTGTCTCACTTTTTAATTTCGTAAGACCCTGTATGAATCCATCCAGAAACGTCCCGTTGGACTCTTTGCCGATCTGGGCCAACTCCGCATCCAGTCCTTTTAATTGTGTCTGTAACGTTATAATTTCAGATAAAATTGCAGTCTTCTCTGAGTCTACAAGTGTCTCTTGTTTCTTTGTCTCCAGATTTTGGATTTTCGCCTGTACAAGTTCTTTTTCATAATTAAGCTCATTGATCTTTCCTTCTAAAGGCGTTATCTCGCCTCTATCTACTTTTAGAGAATTTATTTTCCCCCGCAACGCTATCTCCGCATCCAGGACGCTTAACTCACCATCTCTTTTTACCGCAGTGAGTTTCTTGTAATATTCAATATTTTGAATGCTCGAGTTAATGCCGAGCCGGTCGAGCTCTGATTTTGTTTTTGCAATATCTCCATCGCGCTTCAGTATATCTTCTTTTGTCTTTTCTGCTTCTTTAATTCGATCTTCCTCTGTTTTGAAAAATTCATTTTTCTTTTCCAATGAATCCTGTATAGAGCGCTGTTCAACCTGTAAATATGCAATATTCATTGCAAGCGATTTGGCTTGGAGATCGTTTTTTTTATCTTGATATACTTTTTCAGACATAAGCCCTTGCCGATATTTAAGCTCAAGCTCAGCCTCTTCGGTTTTATATGCCTCAAGCCTTTGAGTCTTGGATTCTGAAATTCCTGCGAGTTCGACCTGCAATCTTGCATCTATTACAGAACGAACACGGTCTTTTTCCTCATCGGTTATACGAGTGTCTCCTAAATCAGGAACATCAACTTTTCCGGCTTTCTTTGTTACGATTTCCTTATCAAACTCAATATATCTCAGTCTCATCTCATCTATTAAACCGTCAGAGAATGCCTCTCCTGCGAATTTCCCTGCTTTGATAAAATGTTCCTTTGCTTTTACAGCGTCCGCTAACGCTCCGCTAAAGTCCAGGCTCATTAATTTCCATAAGGCGCTCCCCAGATTGCCGACGAGAAAAACCCATTCAACCATACTTTGAATTATAGTCCCTATACGATCTGCGATTGGAGGTAATATGACATAAAAAATATATCCTAATCCATGTGATATATCTCCTATAAATTGAGCTCCCATACTAAGGGGTTCGATGAATGGTTTCAAAAGATTCCCAACTGTTTCAATAAGACCTTTGACTGTAAGCCAGCCTTGAGATATTCGGGCAGAAAGTATCTCAGAATGGTCTCTCAGAAACTGATTGCCTTTACTTAACAAATCATTTATTTCTTTATATGCGGGCATAAAACCTTCTATTAATATTTTTGCCTTAATAGTCTCCATTGTTGACCCGATAACTGCCCATGTCCCCTCCAGGTCATTTGACGCGGCCGCATAACCTTTAAGTAATCCACCGATATTTTCAATAAGGGTATGTTCTTTTTTCCATAATTCGACTTTTTGCTTAAGTGATCCGCCGACCATAGCATTGAGTTGTTGCGATAACTGGCTATTCATATTCACTTGTCCCTGCATGACAGCCCTTATTTCCTGCCTCACCTGGAGCTCTTTATTGGGGCTCCCTTCAGCGATTGTTGCTACAGCATTTGCAATATTCGTGAAGCCTTTTACCTGCGCCTCATTGTTATAATCAAGAAGAACACCCTGCTTTGTCATCTCTTCAGTAATCATATTGAGATGTTGAGCTGACGCAATAGTCTTAGCATCAATTCTCCTTAGGGCATCCACTAACCCTTCGGCGTACTCTTTTGCTTTGGCGTAATTTTCGCTGAGATCACCTTTTGTCTGGAAAGATGTGATCATGGCAGCCGTTCTTGTAACTGATAAATTGAATTGTTCTACTGCATCATATGCAGGCTTAATAGTATTAGTGACCATACTGAAAGCGCGTCTGACAGCAAAATCGATAGCCACAAACTCTGCTGAGAGAATAGCAGCCTGTCGGCGCAGGCCATTCATTGATTCCTTCACTTCTTCTATCGGGCCTTTGATTTTTCTGAATTCGCTTTGTACGCTATCGACTCCCAGCGCCTTTATCAATATCTCAACAATATTTTTATTGGACATAAACTATTCCCTCCCTTAATTCGGGCAGGTCGCGCAGACCTGTTTTAGAACATCTTCCCCGAAATATTTCCTGCACTCTTCAACGTCCGCCCCCTTGCAGTACTCGCCGATGCCCTGGTTGTTCCGCTGCGCCGCCTGCTTCTTTTCCTCTGCTCCCATGAAGGCTATGACCGCCTCCCTGAACAGGACCTGCCTCTTCTGGTATTCCAGATATGGCAGGCACTCAGTTAAGGTGTATCCCCAGAGGATGCTGTCTCTTTTAAGGATGTCTCCGGCGCAGAGATGGACGACAAGGCATTCGATCCAGTCTTTGCCGGCCCCTGGCTCTCCGTTATCTTTGTGATCGCCCCGCTTAGATTCTCCAACAGAGACGCTATCGGGTTGCAGACGAAAAAATCCTGCACCACCTGCATGGTCTGCTCAGGACTGATCTCGAACTCTATGTCCCTCGTGAACAGTTCCAGGTCTTTGTCCTTCAGGTGCGCGCCTTCCTCCACCAGGACAACGGCTATGGCGCCGGGGAGCTTATTGCCGAGCACCCGGACCCACGCGACAATGTCCGAGGTGTCTGACGGAAGAACAACGCCGTCCAGAAGGCCTGTCAACTGCCTGATCTGGCCGAGGACAAGCGCCTTCTGGACGTATTTCTTATTTCCTATTTTGTAACTGAACTCTTTTGGTCCCGACATATGCCTCCCTTATGTGTGGTTCATTTGCGCTCTACGCAAACTCGATCTGCATTTCATCATCACCGGTGTTTTCAGCAAGCTGAAAAGCCGTGTCTGCAACCGTCTGTCCCTCTCTGTCAGCGTCAGAGACCTTGCGGTACTGCGCCTTCGGGCCGGTGATCTTGAATTTATTGTACTGAGTGGCGCCCACATAGCCGATGGACAGCGCTCCGGGCGTGCCGGCCTGCCATTTGCCGTACCAATCGTATGTTGCCTTCAGCACCATTTCGGGATCGATGCTGCCGTTGAAGTCCCGGTCGGTTATTACCGCCGAGAGATATCCGGATGACGCATTGGCGCTCTCCCGCAGATATAACTTGTTCGCACGGTCAATATTGAACCCCTTGATGATCGCGGCATACGAATCGATCGTGAAACTGCCGTTAAGGAAAACTGGCGGGGTCGTGCCCTCAAATGTAGGCGCAAGCATTGCTCCGTCCACAAGCCCGTCCCAGACGCCGATGAAATCAAAGTCTGCATAGACTATCCCGCCTGCCTCTGTAGAGAACTTCACGTTGCCGCGGCAGCCGATGAGCTTCTTTATGACCCCGTCCTCATAACTCCAGATAGTCAATGACGGGGCGCCGGTTGATGCCGGGACATAGGTGGTTTTTTCTGTTCCGGGCGTAGCGTCCACTGTCTCTGCATATCCGCATCCCCTGAGATACGGGCTGAGCGCAGGTTTCACTGTGGTGGAATATGCCGAGCCCGGCCCCTTCATCTCCGCCCTGAAGGTGATCCTTGCCAGCCTCGACCCCGGGACGTCCGCCCGCTTGCCCAGACTGGCCTTTGTCACGTTCCTCGGGAGCATCTTTATGTCAACATCGACCTTCACGTTAAGGGCGAGGATCCCGCCGTCAGCAGCCAGCAGGGTCTCTCCGGTGCCTTCCACGGCCTCGGGTTTTGCGGCTATGAGTCTACGATTCGTCTGCATTGTTCTTTACCTCCTCTTTTGACCCGCCTTTACCACCCTTTGCATTGGTGGATTTCAGGGGTTTATTTTCTCCATCTCTGGTTATGACTTTCGTTTCATGCGCGTCATTGACGGTGTTACTGAAATTCTCAGACATCTTTACCTCCTGTAAGCCGGGCAGTCAGTGGACCGCCCCTTTATTGGGATCACATTCTCCTGTGCTGCACTTCGACCTCCATCACTATGAAACATGCAGGTTTATATTTCCCTTCATCATTCACGGATGAAACAGGAGCAATGCTTTTAAAGCCGATTGATTCAGGATGCACCGACAGCAGTGCGTCGTCTATCTTTTCTTCAAACTCTACGAATTCGTTTTGAATTTTATTGGGGTTCTCCTGGGGAAAACCGCAATACAGCATGAGAGTGTGTGTGCCGTCTCTCGCGCCTGTGAGGAAGGATTTTTTCACGGAGGGTCTTGTAATCATGATAATGGGAAGCTGGGAAAGGTGGAGCTCTTCACGACGTTTGTATGTCTTTTTCACTGTAAGCGGATTCCGCCACTTCGCCTTGCAGAATGCTTGCAGGGCCGAATTGTTTGCGATCAGCGCAACCAATTTGTCAAGGTCGGTCGTCAGGCTGTTCATAATCCTGAACCTCTCATTGCATCATTGATCTTGTCTTCGATGATCTGTTTGATCTTGTCCCCTCGGTTAAAGGATTCAAGGGCGTCAGTGAGGAACGGGCGTTCGCCGAATTTGGCCGAGGACCCCCGGCCTTCGTGGATTATATCCGCGTATTCAGCAGAGTCAAAGACTGCTGCTTCAAGGGCGCCGGCAGTGAAACTGTGGCCTTCAGCGGACTTGCTCTGGCCGGGGTCAAGGAAGTCGAGCATTCTGGCAAGGTGTCCGGTCAGACGAGGGACAGGAAACGCTCCGGGCCGTGCGTCCAGGGAAGAGGATTGACCGCGGGATGCTATCTTCTTTTTGGACCTGCTTATGTCAAAATTGCCGTCCTGCATCTTGACGGTCCGTTTCATGCGGTAACCGACATTGCTTTTTCTTCCGGGACCGGAAAGGAATTTAAGGGCTTCAGGATGGACTCCCCGGACAACTTCTTTAAGCCCTTTTTTGACAGCTCCGGGAAGGCTCCTTGTAAAACGGCCAAGCCCCTCAAGAACGATCTTATCGCCTTTTATCGTGACATTTATATCGAGCATATGAGGTTAGATTAGCAGGGGGGATTGACAGCGGATGTCACAAATTGCGGCAGGAAGAAAAGACATAGGGGCAATTCATGAATTGCCCCTATGGAGTGTTCGGCGGGTTTACAGTCAGAACGTTTACTTTACCGGCAGAAGGTGATCAAAGCGCCCGTAAATGGTTTACGATCAGCGCCCCTGCGGAAGCGGTAAATGTTGACCAAAGCTCCCGCCGGTTTCAGTTCTCTGTTTCTTCTTCTATCGGTGTATATTCATATGTATAATGGTGATAACCCTGGACCTTCCGGGCTGTTCGCCTCCAGCCGAGGAGCTCAAGCGCGTCAGTCTCGCGGGCAATGATCGCGCCCAGGCTGACAACGCTGCTGAAAAACTGTGTCAGATGGTGTTTCCGGGCTGCCTCTATAAAGCTCCTGTGAAAAAGTTCAGGCGTGCCGGTGACGGCATAACCCTTATTGGTCTTGACCACCTTGAGCCCGTGGCCGGTCATATTGTCAGTGCAAATAAAATGCAGGTACTGTGAGATCGTTCCGGAGGTCTCAGAAAGCAGGGGGTCTGTCTGGTGAAGGAGTTGGCCCACAGGCACGTTGTATGTATTCTCAAGGATATATGAGGCTATCGGGTTGCCCCGCCAGGCGAAGTTGGCGAGCTTCGCCATGACCGCGCCTGTGGCCGGATCGGGAAAACCGTTTGCCACCTGCCCTTTTTTTATGGCCACGATGGAGATCCGCGCCACACGCTCCGCCTTCAGGAGATAGCCCTGCACGGCCTGCGCCTCTTCATTGGTGCTGTTCATCCCGCCGATCAGGAAAGCGGGCCAGTCGTAGAGGATGGATTTATGATCTTGGGGGTTTAATTCCAGAGATTCATGTATTTTGATTCCTCCATCATGGCGGAATCCAGCTATATTTACACCCGAGATTCCATATCTTTTGAGCAATTTCACAAGGAAATCAGACCTTTTGTACCCAAAAACCCTTGCCAGATGCCCTGAAGAGGTGCGAAACACCCCCTCAATTTCGACTGTCGGGAAGCCGAAATGCTCCCCGGCCTGCTGTATGGCAGCGTTGGCAGTCTCACGGTCGATGTGTTCAATGTACCGTTTAATAGCAGAATTGTCGTTTTCTATGAGGGCCAGTTGAAGGTCCCCGATGGTGCTGATATTGAGTTCCGTGCGTTCAGTCATTACTTCCCCCTTTCAGGACAGCCAGGCCGGATTTGCGGGGCAAGCGCTGCCCCTTTGCTGTGGCGTCAAGCGCGAACATCTTCTCCCTCGCCTCATCCGCCATACAGGCTATGCCGGGACCGGAGATCTCATTAAGAAGATCATGGTTGCCAAGAACACGGATTTGATCGAGAAACGACAGGACAAAAAGGATGTTACTATTGAACTGCTCTTTTACGTCAGGTGTCATGCCTCACCTCCAGAAATTTTGATATTCAGGCATAAAGCCCGAGTGCTATCACGGACTTTCTGGAAGCCGCCCACGCCTCGCGGTTAGTGGACACTCGGGGTATCGGGTTTACAGTTAAATTCCCGGACAACCGGGATTAACTAAAGCTCCCGGCCCCAAAAATAAAAAACTCCTTTCCGTTTTAACTTCAACGGAGGCCGGAGACAGCCCCAGAAAGTTTTGATATGAACAGCATACTAAGAAACAAAACGAGATGTCAAGAGGTTTTTAATCTTCCCAGAATAACTTGCACTGTTCTAACTCTTTACTTAATCCTAATTCCTGTAAAGATACTACCATTGTCTCATCGGAAAAGCGGGATGCAATAAAATTCGTTCGAGAAAAATCAAAACAATTTCCATCGGTGGCTTCATAATATATCTTATATCTGCCGGTCTTACTTATTTCTTCGATCTTACACACAGGCCCGGACGGTGGGTGTCCATATTTTTGTTTAAAAAGAGCGGGAACAATGGAATCTATTTTACTCTTAAGCTTTGTTTCTTTCAAATAAGCATACAGACTGCCAAGAGATTCTTTTGATATAGTAAAAAAATGTTTTTCATCTATAGCCCCCCCTTTTAAAATAGCTGATTCGGTTGCTTTACGGCCTATCTCAATAATCTGCCCAACAGTTCTTCCTTTAACGTCTACATTGATCGATTTATATGTAAATACGCCAGCGATCAAATAACCTTTTTCCGATTCATTGAGGGTTCTATATGCTTTTGATAACAACTCATATTCGTTATCAATAGTAATTATTTCATTTTGAATATTTGAACAACTGACAACAAAAGGCACTAAAAACACAATGAAAGCCATAGAAATAAACTCAATATGTCTCTTCATTTCTCACCTTTCATAAGCATCATAAGTGTTAGGCTGCTTTACGGCCATCGACTGTGACTTCTATTTCCGTACAATTCCTATCGAAATTCTGGCCTGTGACATTATCCCCTCTGTGTCTTTAAGGATGTATCCCTTTTCCAGCATGCGTGTCATATATTGTTTGTTATATAGAAATGCA
>JAOUDF010000363.1 GCA_029859385.1 Nitrospirota bacterium | reverse complement strand
CGGCAGCCACGCACACGGCCCATATTGATATTTCAAACATCGATGCTATAAATCATTCCATGGGCGGCCGTCACGCACACGGCCAATATATATCTTTTAAACGCAGATTCTACGCAACGTAGAAAATAGGAGGCAAATCGTGAAAAAAATCTTTATAGTGCTTCTTCTGGCTTTCACCGTGCTCTCGGTCGTTAAAACTTCACACAGCGCCGAAAAGCTGACGAAATCGTCCAATGACATGAAAGCGGTTTTGACGTTCGACGCAGATACGTCATTGATAGACGTCTATCTATCGGACGCAAAGACGGCGCAAGCAATCAAAGACGCGCAATTAAAGGCGCTCGTAAAGACGCCTTCTGGAAAAAGGATCACCGTAGAGCTGCCGGGCATGATGATGGGACAGACATGGTCTTACATGAATAACGTCGAGATGACGGAGGCCGGAAAATATTCGATCAGCTTAACCGCGCACCGCAAGGGCGGGAAGAAGGCCAAATTCAAATTCACCGTCAAGGTCAACAGATAGGCTTACGCCCCATGAACCGTCTCCTTAAAATATTCGTCCTTGTGACCTTCGTATCGCTATTGCTCTGCCAGACAAAAGCGCACTCGGCTGACCTTGCGCTCAATGAGCTTATAAAGGAGGCGCTTGCAAACAACCCGGGCCTTAACTCGACAAGAGCCTTTGCAAGGGCAAAGAAGGCCGCGATAGCTAACCGCTCGGCTTACGACGACCCGGTCCTTAAAATAGAACGGGGCGATATACCGTTTTCGAATATCAAAGAAAGCATGTTCATGCGCTATACGATAAGCCAGAACATCCCGTTTCCGGGCAAGCTCGATCTAGAGGAGCAAATCGCCGAGAAGGGCGCCATCGGCGCAACGGAAGAACTAAGGGCAAAGGAATTGGAATTAATCGAGGCGGTCTCTAACGCATACTACGAATACTCGTTCGCCAAATCGGCCATCGACGAGACCGAAGGTATAAAATCCGCAATTGAGCACATGGCCCGTATAGCAAAGACGCGCTACGGCATAGGCGCAATATCCCAGCAGGAGGTCATAAAGGCGCAGACCGAGGCCCTGATGATTGCAAGCGACCTTATCGCGCTTAATGCGAACTTGCTTACCGCCTCGGCGCGCTTAAAGTCCCTGCTCGGACGGGATCAGTCTGTTGCGCTTGACGCCCCCGCCCCCATACCATCCGAAACATACGCGATCAAGACCGACGAACTCGTTTCCGAGGCAATAGGAAATTCCCCGGAGGTGCTCATGTACAGGGCCCGGTCCGAAGCGGGAACGCTGGAGGGCAAGCTTGCGAACAAGTCGTATTATCCGGATATGATGGTAGGTGTTGCGCCGACTCAAAGAAACGGCAGGTTCGACAGCTATGACGTAATGCTGCAGTTCAAGATACCGCTCTCGCCGTGGAAGTATTCGTCAATTACAAATGAAGCCGCGTCTATGGAAGCCGTGGCGCGCAACAGGCTCTATGCAATACGGCTCGACAAGGCAAGGGAGTTAAAGGAACTCGCCGGCCAATCGATAGCTTTAGCGTCCCAGATCGAGCTCTACAAGACCGGCATCCTGCCTCAGGCACGGTTCTCGTTCGATTCGGCCCTGAAGAACTACGGCTCCGGCAAGGGCGATTTCTTGAACCTTCTGGACGCCGAAAGAGATTTGAAGAAAGTAAAGATCGCGTACCTTATGACGCTTCTCGAATACAGAAAAAAGATCGCCGCGCTCGAAAGGGCTTCGGGCGGCGCGATACGCGAATAAGGAATGATTATGAAAAAACATACCATTGCCGCAATAGCGCTAGTTGCAGGGCTCGTAATCGGCGGGGCGGTTATACGTTTTACAAGCTCCGCGACGCACGAAAAGACCGCCGCCCAAAGCGCAGGTCCTGAAAAGAAGGAACGCAGGATATTATACTACCGAAACCCGATGAACCCGAAGGTTACGTCTCCGGTCTTCATGAAAGACTCCATGGGCATGGACTATATCCCCGTCTACGAGGACGACAAGGGCTCGGCGCCGGCCCCGGGCCTTGTCAGGATA
>JAOUDF010000362.1 GCA_029859385.1 Nitrospirota bacterium | reverse complement strand
CTCCGATGGGCGATCCTCATCCTCGTCAACGTGCCGTTCGCCCTGGTCGGAGGCATCGCGGCACTCTGGCTGCGCGGCCTCACGCTGAACCTGTCAGCCTCGGTCGGCTTCATCGCCCTCTTCGGCGTGGCCGTGCTCAACGGCGTGGTATTGGTATCATATATCAATAAACTGAGGGGCGATGGCATGGCGCTGGAAGAGGCCATAGTCACCGGCTGCGAGCGCAGACTCAGGCCGGTGCTCATGACCGCCCTGGTGGCTATTTTGGGGCTGGTTCCCATGCTCTTTACCACCGGTCCCGGTTCAGAGATACAGAAACCCCTGGCCACGGTGGTGGTGAGTGGACTCTTTACCTCTACCCTTCTCACGCTGCTGGTGCTGCCAGCTCTCTACCGGCAGTTTGCGGGGGAACGGCCAGAGAAGAACAGGAGTTAGGCCAGCAACTCCGGCGGTTTCGGAATGGAACCGCCGGGGATTGCTCCTTGCCTCCCATCGCCGGATGCGGTACCATGCCCACGCATGAGTACTCTTGAAAATACCCCTATAATTCTTGTTGCCTTCGGTACCAGCACCCGAGCCCGCGATACTTACCGCCACTTCGAGGAATACACCAGAAAGGCCTTTCCCGACCGGGATATCCGTTGGGCGTACACCTCCCATCATATCCGGCGCAAGCTGAAGACGGAGGAGGGCGTTGCCCAACAGGGCCTTGCCGATGTACTTGATGACCTTCTGGCGGAAGGATACAAAAAGGCGGTTGCCCAGTCGCTGCACATCGTTCCCGGCATTGCCTATGACCGGTTGCTGGCTGACGTTGCCGGCCATGGGTTGAAGGTCGGCGTGGGTCGGCCGCTTTTGTCCGACGCCAATGACGTGGAGAAGGCGCTTGACGCCATCATCCCCCTGCTCCCGAATCCGGATGAGACCGTTACCATCCTGGCCGGGCACGGGACCGACCATCCGGCGGCCTCATTCTATTTAAAGCTGGCTGAAGCTATCCGGAGACGTGGCTTGCAAAACCTGTTCATGGGCAATGTCTCAGGCCCTCTGGCGGAAGAAGAAGCCCTCGAGGCGGCCCGATGCTCCGACCTGAAGCATGTCCACTTCATCCCCTTCATGTTCGTTGCCGGGGACCATATCGAAAACGATATCATGGGCGATGAGGAAGACTCGTGGAAATCGCGCCTTCCCGGCAAGACATGCACCATCGAACAGCGGGGGCTCGGCTATTGTGATAAGGTAGCGGATATCTTTCTTCAGCATCTTCGGGATGCCATGGAAACGCTATGACCGTTGATGAAGATATCGAAATAACAATGGATGCGGCGTCCCTTGGCAGACCCTTGACCATCCTTGAACCGGTGGAAAAGGTCATGATCGGCGGCGAGACATCCCGGAGGATATCGTCGGGGACGAAGCCGGAGGGCAGCGGCAAGCCTCACTACAGCCGGCTGTTGGTATACGAGGACCGGCTTGTATTGGCGGTCGGGTGCTGCAAACCTCTGAGCGTGATTAACGCGGAAATGGACGGGGTTCGGATATCAACGAAGACGACCCTGGTGCGTCATTCCGAGGAAAAAGGCGGGAGACTGATCTGCGAGTTTGATACCCGAGGCAAGAAACTGACGGTCGACCTGAAGCGAGGCGAAAGCCCCCGCTTTCAGCGGCTTGTTTTTTTACTTTGAAAAGTGGAGATTCTATGTCTACGCAACCGACAAAAGAGCTGGAATCATTTCCCAACCCCAACCCCGGCAGGCCTTACGACATCCGGATGGAATGCCCGGAGTTCACCTGCCTCTGTCCCAAGACAGGGCAGCCGGACTTCGCGACCATCACCATTACCTATGTTCCGGACAAGCTCTGCGTTGAGCTGAAGTCTTTAAAACTCTATTTATGGTCGTATCGCAACGAGGGGGCGTTTCACGAGGCGGTCACCAACAGAATTCTGGATGACCTGGTAGGGGCGTGCAGTCCGCACTTCATGGAAGTGGTGGCAG
Source organism: Nitrospirota bacterium (assembly GCA_029859385.1). Taxonomy (GTDB): domain Bacteria; phylum Nitrospirota; class JAOUDF01; order JAOUDF01; family JAOUDF01; genus JAOUDF01. The sequence goes on along the minus strand of JAOUDF010000362.1, from coordinate 71 downwards.
ATTTTTATGTCCGGGGCGGGATACATACCGTGGTAACGGTACGGCACGGCAAGCGGCCTGACTGACCGGCG
>JAOUDF010000110.1 GCA_029859385.1 Nitrospirota bacterium | reverse complement strand
CATACGACTGGTGCACCTGAAAACAACGTTGCTCCACATCGGCGGCGGGGAATATCCCCTCCGTTCCGCGTTCCGGCAACGGCTCCCGGTCCCGCGCCGGCATCGGGGCGGCATCAATCAGCGTTCCGGCATACCGGCCGGGCCTCTCCGCCACTGCTTCACGCGTTGTCCACACAGGTTCACGATACCGGATGAAATCGGGGGCAGCGCTATTGCCTGCCGCAGGGGCTACGCCTTTGCCGTCGCCAAGAAGCCCCTCCTGCACCGTCCGCCGGACTATATCGTGGACCCGCCGGGTCTCGTGAAATCGCACCTCGCTCTTGGCCGGATGGACATTTACATCAACGGCCGCCGGGTCGATCTCGACGAAGAGGAGCGCCATCGGATGCCGGTCGCGCATCAGCAGGGAATGGTACGCTTCGTACAGGGCGTGGTTTAAGGTGTTGTTGCGCACCCACCTGCCGTTGACGAAAAGCTCCTGATATTTCCGGTCTCCCCGGCTCACGCCGGGCCGCGACACCAGCCCGCGGACAATAAGCCCTTCTTCCTCACCCCTTATGGCAAGAAGCCCTTCTGCCACGTCGGAGCCGTAGACCTGCAACACCCGCTCTTGCAGCGACTTCACCGGCGGATATTCGGAGACCTTCCTGTTGTTGTGCGTCAGACGCACATACAGACCGGGATAGCAGAGGGCCACCTGGTCGAGGAAGTGGCTGATATGGGCCATCTCAGTGGCGCCGCTCTTGAGAAACTTCCTCCTGGCCGGAACGTTGTGAAAAAGGTCCCGCACCTCTATCTCCGTACCCCGGGGCGACGCCGCTTCGGTCACTTTGCGGATACGGCCGCCATCGATCTCGATTCGCGTCCCACCCGGCCCCGCTCCATCGGAACTGGTCAGGGTAAACCGCGACACGGCGGCAATGCTGGGGAGGGCCTCGCCCCTGAAACCGAGACTGGCTATCTTTTCGAGGTCCTCGAAGGTCCGTATCTTGCTGGTGGCATGCCGCTCCACCGACAGCAGGGCGTCGTCCCTACCCATGCCGTGGCCGTTGTCGACCACCCGGATATGGACCTTGCCGCCGTCGGCGATATCTACCGACACCTCGGTGCAGCCGGCGTCGATGGAGTTCTCCACCAGCTCCTTCACCACCGACGCAGGGCGTTCCACCACTTCGCCGGCAGCGATCTTGTTTATCAGGTCATCGGGAAGGAGCCGAATCATCAGACCCCCGTATGACCGAAACCGCCCGCCCCCCTGCCGCTCTCCGCCAGCTCCTGCGCCGCGACAAAGCGGGCCGTGACCACGCGGGTAAAGACCAACTGTGCAACCCTGTCCCCCCTGTTGATAATGAAGGGATTTTCGCCGAGATTGATGAGGATGACGCCGACCTCTCCGCGATAATCGCTGTCGATGGTGCCGGGGGCGTTAAGGACGGTGAGGCCGTGCTTCATGGCGAGGCCGCTGCGGGGACGCACCTGTGCCTCGTAACCGTGAGGAATTGCTATTCTGACGCCGGTAGGGACAAGACGCCACTGGCCGGGTTGAAGCGTAACGGGATTTTCCACGGCCGCAAGGAGGTCCATGCCCGACGCACCGCCCGTTTGATAGGAGGGCAGCGGAAGGTCAAGCGAGGCTTGATCCTGCATGACATGAATTTCGAGAGGTTCGGACATGCGCAAGCTTCCGGGGGAAGTAAGGCAGGCTAAAGGTAGATAGGCTGAAGTCTGAAGGTAAAAACTGTTACGACCAGCCTTCCCTTCAGCCTTCGGTCTTCAGCCTTCAGTCTGAAGTTATCAGCCTGATTTTATCCGTTCAGACGCTCAAGAGGCAAGTCTTTTTCGGTCACCGGACCGAGAGTAGCAAGGCTCATTCCGCCTTTCTTGAAGATGGAGGAGGCAATTCCCAGAACCTTTTCGGCCGTTACCGCGTCGATCTCGCGAAGGATCTCCTCCAGCGGGAAATAGCGGCCAAAATAGAGCTCCTGCTTGGCCAGCTGGCTCATCCGGCTCTGAGTGCTCTCAAGGCTGAGCATGAGATTCCCCTTGATCTGATCCTTGGCCTTCTGGAGCTCCGACGGTGTAAGGGGCGTCTCCCGTATCCGGCCTATCTCGTCCATGGTCAGTTCGATGACCGACCCCGCCGTGTCGGGGCTGGTGCCTGCATACACGGCAAATACGCCCGCGTCCCGGGCGGCCTGGAGGTACGAATAGATGGAATAGGCCAGCCCCCGCTGTTCGCGAATCTCCTGAAACAGGCGGGAACTCATGCTGCTGCCGAGCACGGCGTTGAGGACATAGGCAGCGTACCGGTCTTCATGGACCTGGGACAAACCTTCGGCGCCCATGCAGATCTGCACCTGTTCCAGCTTTTTCTCCTTGCAGAGTACGGATGCCGTGAACCGGGGAGGCGTAAGCGGCGCAATGGAGCCCTTGCGCTCCAGTCTGCCAAAGGTCCGCTGGAGAAGATTCATTACGAAGACATGATCGATATTCCCCGCCACCGAGATGACGATCTCTTCGGGGAGGTAGCGGCGTTCGATGTAGGTTGTGAGGTTGTCCCGGTTCAGCGCGCCGACGGACTGGTGAGTTCCGAGGATGGAGCGCCCCAGCGGGTTGCCGCCCCAGGTGGCATCGGTGAAGAGATCGTGGATAAAGTCGTCGGGGGTGTCCTCCACCATCTTGATCTCTTCAAGGATGACCTTGCGCTCGGTGGCGATGTCATCGGGATTGAGGGTGGAGTGAAGAACGATGTCGGAAAGGAGGTCGACGGCCACAGGGAGGTGCTCGTCGAGGACTTTTACGTAATAGGCGGTATTTTCCCGGGAAGTAAAGGCGTTGAGCTCGCCGCCGATGGAGTCGATCTCGATGGCGATGTCGCGGGCGGTGCGGCGAACGGTGCCCTTGAAGACCATATGCTCCAGGAAGTGCGAGACGCCGTGTTCGTCCTCCCGCTCATTCCTGGAGCCTGTATTGACCCATACCCCGATGGAAACCGACTTCACATGGGGTATGGCTTCGCTGACAACCCGTATACCGTTATCGAGGATGCTCTTCTGGTACATTGGGACAACGCCTCAGCTTAGTGGTTGACTGTCGCGCCGTCCTGCTCCCGAAGCGCCTCTTTCCTGCTGAGGCGTATCTTCCCCTGCTTGTCGACCTCGATCACCTTGACGAGGACCTCCTCGCCCTCCTTGATCACATCGGTCACGTTGGCCACCCGGTGCTCGGCCAGCTGCGAGATGTGGACCAGGCCGTCGGTGCCCGGCAGGATTTCGACGAAGGCGCCGAAATCGGTGATCTTCTTGACCTTGCCGAGGTATATCTTGCCGACCTCGGCTTCGGCGCAGATGCCGTTGATGATGTCGATAGCCTTTTGCGCCGAGGCAGCGTCAGCCGATGCGATAGAGACAAGGCCGCTGTCCTCGATGTCGATCTTCACGCCCGTCTGCTCGACGATGCCGCGGATAACCTTGCCGCCCGTACCGATGACCTCGCGGATCTTGTCCTGCTTGATCATCATGGTGTAGATGCGGGGGGCATGCATCGAAAGGGTCGGCCGCGGGGCGCTGATGGCCTCGAGCATCTTGCCGAGGATGTACATGCGTCCTTCGCGGGCCTGCTCCAAAGCAGTCTTCATGATCGCGTTGTCGATACCGGCGATCTTGATATCCATCTGAAGGGCGGTAACACCCTTTTCGGTGCCGCAGACCTTGAAATCCATGTCGCCCAGGTGGTCTTCAACCCCGAGAATATCCGACAGGACGGCAGTGCTGTCCGGCTCCTTGATCAACCCCATGGCGATACCCGCCACCGGGGCCTTGATCGGCACGCCCGCATCCATGAGGGCCAGCGTGCTGCCGCAGACCGTCGCCATTGACGACGAGCCGTTCGACTCGAGGATGTCGGAAACGATACGGATGGTATAGGGGAAATCTGCCTTGGCAGGAGACACAGCCTTTACCGCGCGCTCGGCCAGGGCGCCGTGCCCTACTTCGCGACGACCGGGACTTCTCAGCGGCCTCGCCTCGCCGACGCTGAAGGGCGGGAAGTTGTAGTGCAGCATGAAGGCCTTGAAGACCTCGCCTTCGAGGGCGTCAACCCTCTGCTCGTCGGCGGAGGTGCCGAGGGTGACCACCACCAGTCCCTGGGTCTCGCCGCGGGTAAAGAGGGCGGAACCGTGGGTACGGGGCAGGATGCCGACTTCGCAGGAAATGGGACGGATATCCTTCGTGCCCCGGCCGTCGGCGCGGACCCCTTTTTCGGTGATCATGCGGCGGACCTGGCTCTTTTCGGCATCGTGAAAGACGATGCGGATGTTCTTTTCCCGCTCGGAATCGTCGTTTTTGAGTTTGGCAACCGCCTCGTCGAGGATAATGTCCAGCGTGTTCTGGCGCTCGGTCTTGTTGGGGATGAGCACCGCTTCCCTGATCCTGTCGAGGGCCAGTGCCAGCACTTCATTCTTCAAGTCCGCGGGAACCGCCGTTGCCGGCACTTCTCGCTTCGGCTTGCCGGCCTTGGCTACCAGCTCTTCCTGCAGGGCGATAACCTTCTGCAGCTCCTTGTGGCCGAAGTCGATGGCCTGAAGGATGATCTCCTCGGGAAGCTCGTCGGCGCCGCATTCCACCATCATCACCGCATCCTTCGTACCGGCAACCACGATATTGAGGTCGCTGGTCTCAGCCTGCTTCAGGGAGGGGTTGATGACGAAGGCGCCGTCGATGCGGCCGACCCGCACGGAACCAACCGGTCCGAAAAAGGGTACGTCCGATATGGAAAGGGCCGCGGAACCGCCGACCATCGCCATGATGTCGGTGCTCCCCTCGTCGCCGAGAGAGAGGACGGAGGCGATCACCTGAGTATCGCAGTAGAAGCCGTCGGGGAACAGGGGCCGCATGGGGCGATCAATGAGCCTCGAGGTAAGAATCTCTTTTTCGCTGGGCCTTCCCTCTCTGCGGAAAAAGCTGCCCGGGATCTTGCCCGCGGCAAATGCCTTCTCCTGATAGTCGACCGTCAGGGGGAAGAAATCCGTCCCCGGCCTGGGTGACTTTGCCGCAACCGCCGTAGCGAGGACAACCGAGTCGCCGTAACGGACGACAACCGCGCCGCCGGCTTGCTTGGCCATTTTACCGGTTTCAAGAGAGAGGACCCGCCCCCCGATTTCCGTCTGAACTGTAATAGGCATGGAGCTCCTTTATTTTTCCTGGTTCTGGTCAGTGAATGAATGCAGCAATCTACCGGAAATGCAACTTGGCAGGACAATGAGAAATTTGCCAAAAAGGCGCAGACTGCTGGAGATGCACCCCCGGGAGCCTGCACGGGAACAGAACCGAACCTTGCTCAAAACAGTGCGGGGCACCGGAAACTATTTCCTGATGCCCAGCTTGCTGATGATGGTCCTGTATCTTTCTATGTCGATCTTCTTGAGGTAGTCCAGCTGCCTTCTCCTCTGCCCGACGAGCTTGAGAAGACCCCTGCGCGAATGATGGTCCTTCTTGTGCTCCTTGAAGTGGTCGTTCAGGTAGCTGATACGGCCGCTCAACAGCGCAATCTGGACCTCCGGGGAACCGGTGTCGCCCTCATGAGTTTTGTATTCCTCTACCAACTGCTTCTTTGATTCCTTTGTGTAACCCACGGCTTCTTTCCTCCTTCTGAAATTACATAACGAGAAAATCTATCACGAATACCTTGCCAAGTAAAGAAAAAATGCTTAAACAAAGACCTTCTCAGGCTTCAGGATAGGCCCTTCGCCTGTATGGCCGTCGAATGAGGCAACGGCCCGGCCCACGGCCAGAAGTTCCCCAGTACCGCTTGTCAGCGCTACCCTGTCCCCCTCGCTGAAGACACCGTCAACGGCCGCAACCGACTCACGCGTCAGCGGACTGCCGTGCCGCACAAGATTAACACCATCCTCAGTCAGTTCAACGCACCGGAGACCGATGAGCTCGGCGCTCAGAGGGATGAGCACCTCTCCTATCCGACCATCCTGCGCCAGACCAAGCAGCTCTTCCATGCCGACGGCATTTTCCATGCGAAACGGTCCGGCCTGGGTCCGCACCAGCGACTCGAGACAGGCCCCCGTGCCAAGGGCCTCTCCAATATCATGACAGAGGGATCGTATATAGGTCCCCTTGGAGCATGAGACGTCGAAGGAGACCAGCGGCACATCAATGTCGGTGATCTCCAGCCGGTGAATCTCGACCGCCCGGGGCTGCCGTTCAACCTCCACCCCTTGCCGGGCCAGCTTGTAGAGCGGGACACCGTCCTTTTTAATGGCCGAGTAAAGCGGCGGGGTCTGCATAAGGGGGCCGCGGAAGCCGTCGATCACCTCCCGGACCCTCTCCGGGGAGACGCCATCCACCGGGCATTCGCGTACGACCTGGCCGGTGATGTCCAGCGTGTCGGTAGTCACGCCGAGCCGCATCACCGCCCGGTACGCCTTGTCGGCATCCTGTAAATACCCCAGGACCCGCGTCCCCTTGCCGAGAGCCACGGGCAGCACGCCGGTGGCCATGGGATCGAGGGTGCCGCCGTGGCCGACCTTGGTGCCGCGGACAAGCCTCCTGATCTTTGCCACCACGTCATGAGAGGTCCAGCCCGACGGCTTGTCGATGACAAGAAAGCCGTTCAGGGGAGCACTCACGTATCGCCTCTCCCCAGCTCTTCCGCTATGCCTCCGAGGACCTTGCTCTTTATCTCGTCGATGCCGCCCTCCATGGTGCACCCGGCCGCATTGCGGTGCCCCCCGCCCCCGAAACGCTCGGCAACGGTAGCAACGTTCACCGCCCCCTTGGAGCGCAGGCTCACACTGCACGATGTGGCACCCTTCTCCCTTACCACCATGGCCACGTCAACCCCTCTGATGGAGCGGGGATAGTTGACAAAGCCTTCAGTGTCGGGCGGCGTGGCGCCGGTCCTGCGGAACATCTCTTCGGTGATCTGTGACCAGGCGATCCGCCCGTCGCCGCTCTTTTCCATGGCAGAGAGAAACTCCCCCAGCAGCTTGAGTGTGCCAAAGGACCGCGATTCGTAAATCTGCTCCGCCACCCTGGTAGCATTGAACCCCGTCTCCAGAAGCCGCGCGGCAATCCGGTGAGTCCTGGGGGTGGTATTGGAATACCGGAAGAAACCGGTATCAGTAATGATACTGGTGTAAAGATTGACGGCGATCTGCTTGTCCATCTCAACGGGGATGGCCTTGATCAGCTCGTACACCAGCTCCCCCGCCGCCGAAGCATGTGGGTCTATCCAGTTGATGTTGCCGAATTCGGCGCAGGAGATATGGTGGTCGATATTGATGATGAACGGGGCGGGGACGTTGCCGTCTTCAAAGAGGCCCGTCCGTTCAAGGCTCGTGGCATCCACTACGATGAGGGCCTCCCAGGTGTGGCCGGATGGCAGGTTATCCTGGCCCACAATCACTTCGTCGGCGCCGGGGAGGAATTTGAGCACCTCCGGAACAGGGTCGGCCATGCAGACCACCGCCTTCTTCCCTGTTTTTTTCAAAGCCAGCGCCAGCCCAACCGCAGAGCCGACAGCATCCCCCTCGGGATTCAGGTGGGTCGTTATCAAGAAGTCATGCTTCTTCCGAATAACCCGGACAATCTCCCTGACAGGAGGGTTCATAAATCTTCGCCCTTCTTCTTCAGGTCTTCCAGAATCTCCATGATGCGGACGCCGCGCTCGATGGAGGTATCCACCTTGAAAATCAGCTCCGGTATACGCTTTATCTGTAGCCGCCGCATGATCTCGGCACGGATGAAGCTTGCCGCACTCTTCAGCCCCTTGAGGACCTCTTCATTGGTAGCTGCCACGCCATAGGTACTAACGAAAACCTTGGCGTTACGCAGGTCGTCGGTTACCTCCACTTCGGTGATAGATATGCCGCTCACGCGCGGGTCCTTCACCTTGCGGAAGAGGATATCGGCGATCTCATGGCGCAACTGCTCGCCTACTCTGTCTGCTCTTTTAAAATCCATTGGGTTCTTTCATAAATTATTTTGGAGCTATTCATTCACAACGGGCAGCGGGCAAGGGCTACCGGGGGCTTCAAAAGATGATGTGCCGCGCCACCTTCGATACCCAAGGATATCACACGTCAGTCTATCTTCGAATGATACTCCCAAGGTCCGCCAGGTATCAATCCAATGCGCCCCATATCGGCTTTTGAAGCCCCCGGTAGCCCTTGCCCGCTGAATTAGATTATCTCTATCGTGGCCTCGATCACTTCCACGTCGGGAATTTCTTCCACAAAGTCTATCACATGGTCGAGCACGCGGTTCACCTGGGCGTTGTCGGTGCCGATGCAGGCCACGCCGAGGGTAACCCGCTGCCAGAGGTCCTGGTCTTCCACCTCCGCCACGGAGATATTAAACCGCCCCTTGAGGCGGTCTTTTATGCTCCTGAGCACATGACGCTTTGACTTGAGTGAGCCGCTTTCAGCTATATGCAGGTCTATGGTGCAGACGCCGACTATCATGGAGGGATAA
>JAOUDF010000109.1 GCA_029859385.1 Nitrospirota bacterium | reverse complement strand
CCCGCGCCGAATACCGGCTGCTGCTTCGGCAGGACAACGCCGACCTGCGGCTTCGGGACAAGGGGCGCGAGGTGGGTTTGGTATCGCCGGAGGAATATGAGCGGTTCGGGGAAAAACGGGCAGCCATCAAGGGGGAAATAAGCAGGCTGAAGGTTGTAAGGCTGAAGGCTGAAGGAAAAACAAACGAGACCCTTGCCGCCGCCGACACGGCACCTCTGACGGCAGACACTACGCTGGACCAGCTTCTGAAGCGGCCTGAGGTTGCGTATTCATTGATTGAAAAACTGGCGCCGAGCCCCGAGCCTCTCACCCCCGCCGTCATTGCACAGGTAGAGATCCAGATCAAGTATGAGGGGTATATCCAGCGGGAGCAGAAGATGGTGGAGCGGCTGAAGAAGATGGAGGCGCGCCGCATCCCGCAGAACTTTGACTACGACTCGATCCCCGGCCTCACCGCCGAGATCAGGGGCAAGCTCAAGGAAGTCCGGCCCGTCTCCATCGGGCAGGCTTCCCGTATATCGGGTATTACCCCGGCGGCCATCTCCCTTATCCTCGTGAGACTGGAGCAGAGAAGGCGCGGCTCCGCTACCCCTTCCCCATAGCCTTCATCACGATGTAGAAATCCTCCCTCAGCACCTGCAGCTGGGCAATGAAGTACTCGGTGAAAAAGGTCAGTGAAAGCCCGAGGATCAGCAGCCCCATTCCGATCTTCAGCGGATACCCTACGATGAAGATGTTCATCTGCGGCACGGTGCGGGCCATGACCCCCTGGATAATGTCAACAAAGACCATGGTTGCCAGCACAGGGGCGGAGAGTTTTATGGCAATAACAAATGATTCAGCCGAGGCCCGTATCATGAAGTCCATCAGGCCGCCGGAGAAGACCATCCCTGCGATGGGGATCAGGCTGAAACTGTCCATCAGACCCTGAAAAAACCACTGGTAAGCGCCGGTGGCCAGAAAGATCAGGATGGCCATAATACCGTAAAGCTGCGAAACGATGGGTACCTGGGTCCCCTGGGTGGGGTCAAAGACGTTGACGATGGAAAAACCGAGGGCAACACCCACCATCTGTCCTGCCATCTCTACTGCCATGAAGAGGAGCCGTGCCACGAAGCCGATGATGAGCCCCACCATCACCTCTTTGAACACCATCACCATCAGGGGCAGCATTTCCGTTGCGGCGGTGAATCCGGTTGTCGGCACAAGGGGGAGGAGGATCAGCGACACGAGTATGGAGAGGGCCACCTTCTGCTGGTTGGGGATCGACTTGTTGCCAAAAGGGGGTGACGCCGCGATGATCCCCATCGTCCTGAAGAAGACGAGGAGAAAAAGCTCTATCTGTTCAAGGCTCAGAAACGGCAGCGTCATGATATCACTTTACGGTGTCGGGAATTCCCATGAAGAGGCTGGCGGTAAAAGTAAGCATGACGTTGAGCATCCAGGGGAAGAAGATGAGGGTCGTGATCATGACCGCCAATATCTTGGGGATAAAGGCGAGGGTCATCTCCTGAATCTGGGTTACCGCCTGGAAAAGGCTGACCGCAACACCTACAATAAGCCCGATACCCAGGATGGGCGCCGATACCAGAAGCGTTGTTTCCATGGCCTGGCGGCCGATGTTGATGACGGTTTCGGGTGTCATAACGGTTCCTCCCTAAATGCCTGACGCAGCAAGCGGCGCCCCTACTTGAAACTCTGTACCAGCGATCCCACCACCAGATACCACCCGTCCACCAGCACAAACAGCATCAGTTTGAACGGCAGCGAAATGAGCACCGGCGGCAGCATCATCATACCCATGGACATAAGGACGCTGGCGACCACCATGTCGAGTACCAGGAATGGTATGAAGAGCATGAAACCTATCTCGAAGGCCGTTTTCAATTCACTGATGACAAAGGCCGGGATCAGTACATGGGTCGGCACCTCCGACGGGTTCTTCGGGCGCGGCGACTTGGACAGGTGGACGAACAGGGCCAGATCCTTTTCCCGCGTCTGCTTGAACATGAACTCCCGGAGGGGGATCTCGGCCCTCTCGAAGGCGGTTTTTTGTTCAATCTCCTTGGCCATGTAGGGCTTGAAGGCGTCGTTGTACACCTTGTCGAAGACAGGGGCCATGACGAAGAAGGTAAGGAACAGGGCCAGGCCGACGATCACCTGATTGGGCGGTACCTGCTGGGCGCCTATGGCCTGCCGCAGCAGAGAAAGTACCACGACGATCCGGGTGAATGACGTCACCAGCACAAGGAGCGCCGGGGCCAGTGACAGCACCGTCAGCAGGATAAGTATCTGAAGGGCAGCTGACAGCTGTTGGGGGTTGTCGGTCGGGCTCACTCCCAGCGATACGGTGGGCAGCGGGATGCCTTGGGCCGCCGGAGCGGCTGAGGCGCCGAGGGCATTGCCCAGGACCATTATCGCCATCAATACGACGCCTGCGAGGGCAGGGCGGGCCAGTTTGCTAATCATCGGAGCGCTTGACATCTTTGAGCCTTTCCTCCAGGTTGTGCGCTGTTCCCCGTACTACCGTGTTTACATCGTCACTGTTGCCCCGCTTTCCCAGAGAGCCCCGGAGAAAGTCGCTGAAGGTCTGCGGCGTTATCCCGCCCATGGTGGATTCTACCCGTGCCACGTCTTCCGCATCCTTGAGGTCGGCCAGAAGGTTGATCCCTCCCGGTGTAATGCCGACGACCAGGTAGCGGCCGTAAACCTCCACCACGGCGATCGATTTCTTTGGTCCCAGGAATTTGGACGTAATGATCCTGATAGGGGCGCCCTTGTCGCCACCCCCGCTCCCCCTGTCCATGAAGCGTTTGAGCATGTAGAGGGTAAAAAGAAGGGCGGCGAGCACGAGGGCCAGGGCGGCAACGACCCGCAAGGTCGAGGCGACCAGAGAAGGCCTGCCCTCAGGGGCTGCCGGAGGGGTATATTTGAGATATTCTCCCTCCTGTCCCTTGTCGCTGCCGGCGGGAGGTGCGGGCTGGGCTGCCGCCGTCTGGTTGACGGCAGTTCCCGCGGAACTTCCCGATGCCTGCGCAAAACAGGGAGGCGCCATCATCAGCGCAAACGAGATAGCGGCAACGCCGCAGCCGACGGCAAGAAGATCACGGAGAGATGCAAAGGCCCGGCGGAAAGGAGTCCTCATTTGAGCTTGTTGATCCTTTCAATGGGGGTGATGATCTCAGTCAGCCTTACCCCGAAGTTTTCATTGATGACGACCACCTCTCCCTTGGCGACCAGCTTCTCGTTTACCATGAGGTCTACCGGTTCGCCGGCCAGCCTGTCGAGCTCTATGACGGAGCCGGGGCCCAGCTGAAGCACGTCCTTGATCAGCATCTTTGTCCTGCCGAGCTGGGCTGTCACCCGCAACGGTATATCGAGGATGAAGTCGAGCTCCTTGGGGGGCGCTGTGGTACTGCCTCCGCTTGACGCCGCAAATTCTGCCATGGGCGGCGGTGCCACCGTTACCTTCTGTGGCGGCGGTGGTGCCGACGCGGCCGCAGCCGGCGCTGGTTCGGGTGCTGAGGACGGTATGTTGCCCAGCAGCTTGTCTATTTCGTCTTGAGAAATACCCTTGTTATCATCCATTGTCTGAGTCTCCTTTCGTGCGGCAGGCAGCAACCTGGACCGCCTTGTTGCCGCGATAAACCACCGGATAGCCGGTAAACTTCCACTTGTCTTCTACCTGGACCTCCAGCGGGTCTCGGATATTCCTTTCCAGCTGCAGGACATCCCCCGGTTCCAGATCGAGAAGGTCTTTCACGGTGATGGTAGTGCCTCCAAGCTCGGAGAATACGTCCAGGTGTGTTTTCTTCAGCAACTGTTCCATGCGAGGGCCCCAGTTTGCCTGACTTGTAGATTCTTCCAGCCCCGGATGCTCAAGCTTGTCCTTGATAGGTTCCAGCGTGGAGTTGGAGAGACAGATGCGGACCGTCCCTGTTATCTTCTCGATAATGACGTCGGCGGCAACCTTCTGGATGGTGACGCCGTAGGAGATGACCAGCACCGAGTCGGTAGGCGCGAGGATCTGGACAAACTGGGGGTCGGTTTCGCTCCGCTCGTAGACGATATTGAGCGGTACAACCTTGGACCAGGAGTCCTCGAAATCCTTCAGCATCTTGCGAGCCACTCGTTCCATAAGCCCTTGCTCGATGGGGGTGAACTCCCTGATATCCATCGAGAACGGCCCCTGGCCGCCGAGGAGGCGGTCGATGAGGTAGAAGGAAAACTCGGGCTCGACGGTAAGGAGCGCGGAACCCGGCAGCGGCTCCATCCTGAAAATATGAAGGTTCGACGACTGGGGTACCGCCCTGATAAAGTCGAAATATTTCATCAGGTCCGTCGATTCTACCTTGACGGCGACGATGGCCCTTACAAAGTTAAGGAGAGATGCCCTCAGCAGCTTGGCGTATTTGTCGTTGATCAGGTGGAGCGTCTGAAGACGCTTCCTGATAATGCGGTTGGGCTGCTCGAAGTCGTACTTTTCCGTCGTTTTTTTGGCGACCTTTTTGGGCTCGTTGCCCGACGATATGTCAACTTCGCCTTTGCTTACGGCTGACAGCAGGGCATCGACTTCTTCCTGTGAAAGAACTCCACTCATGACGTACCTCTACTGGATAACAAATTCGGTAAAGAAGACATCCTTCACCTGTCCAAGCTTCAACCTGGAATTTACAATGTTAAGGATCTCTTGCCTGAGAAGCTTCTTGCCTACCACCGTGCCGATCTCCTCATAGGTTTTGCTGGAGAGGAGGGTGATCAGCATGTCCTGTACCTGGGGTTTTCTCATATCCATCTCATCCTTCAGCTTTACGTCGGACATCTCGAAATGGATCGTGATCTTGAGATACCTCTTGCCGCCGGGGTCCGCGAGGTTAACAATCAGCGACTCGAGAGGGTAGTTGGTGCCCAGTTTCAGGTCTTCTACCTTCTTCGGAGCCTCCTCGGCCGGATGTTCCCCCGTTTTCTTGGAGAAGAACATCTTCCAGGCAAAGAACCCCCCGCCGCCCAGCAGAAGGCTGACTACCACCAGGATGATAATCAGGAGGGGCTTCTTGCTTTTCTTCTTCTTCTCTGGTGGGGCCTCCGCGGCCTCTGTTTTTTCCTCGGTTTCTTCAGCCATTGGTCATCTCCGCTTGGCGCAGGGGCAATTTCATCAATTGCCCCTGTCATCGCCTGTTAAATTACCGTTTCAATTGCAGCAGTTCCTGGAGCATTTCATCGCTCGTTGTAATCGTTCGCGCGTTGGACTGGAAGCCGCGCTGGGTGATGATCATGTTGGTAAACTCACTGGAGAGGTCGACGTTGGACATCTCGAGCGACGCCGTCAGGATGCTTCCCCGGCCGCCGGTCTTGGCGACGCCTACCTGGGCTACTCCTGACCCGCTGTTGGCGGTGTAGCGGCTGTCACCGGCCTTGGTGAGGCCCGCCTGGTTGGAGAATACGGCCAGGGCGACCTGGGCCAGCTGGAAGCTGGTGCCGTCGTCGAAGGCGCCGGTAATAGTGCCGTTGGTGTCGACCAGTACCGAGGTAAGGAGGCCACCAAAGCCGTTGCCTATGAGGCCGTCGGCCGATACATCGTAACCATCGAGGTTGATATTTACCGGTGTGCCGGTATTGTTGATCTGGGAGGCCGTGGCAGAGACCGAGAAGGTACCGTTTGTGCTCAACCTGCCCGCAGCGAGGCTTATAGTGAGTCCTTCGGCTACATCAAGCGCCGTCCCGGCGGTGTAGCTCGACGGCACGGTGACCACGCCGCTGGCCGCCACGCCATCGCTCCAGCTTATGTCAACGGTGGTACCCGACGGGGGGGGGATGGTGCCGCCCTCCGACACGGCGAAGGTGTAAGTCTTGGTGGCAGTGCCGGTATAGATGCCGCCGACGGTGGGGGTCGCCGTCTGGTTTAACGTCCAGGCGCTGACATCACCGCCAATCGGCGCCGCCGCCAGTGCCGTCGACTGGGTATAGGTAAAGGTATTGCCTGCCGTCAGGGTTCCCGCGCCGAAGGCAACCGTCAGGGTGTTAGCACCCACTGTTTCCACGGTGAGGGCGCCGCCAGCATAGGTAGATGGAAGAGCGATCGTGCCGGTGGCGCCGGATACCGACTCTCTCCACCTGACCTCCATTGCATCAGTACCCCTTGTGCCGCCGGTCTCTACGGTGAAGGTATAGGTTGCGCCAACTGCCCGCGGGTTGTTGCCAGCAATAGCAGGGGCAGAAGTTGACGTGCTGCCGCCGGAGATGGCGCTGGTGGTACCAATGGTGCTGAGGGGCGAAGTGTTGAGCCACCCCTGGACGATGCCGCCGGAACCGGGGAAGACGAGGTTGCCGGCGCTGTCGATGTTGAAGTTGCCCGACCGGGTGTAGTAGGTGGTGTCGTTTTCATTGACCATGAAGAACCCTTCGCCCTCGATGGCCAGGTCGGTGTTCTTGCTGGTCGACTGGATGTTCCCTTGGGAGAAGAGGGTGTCGATGGTGGCGATCTTCATTCCCAAGCCGATCTGTTTGGGGTTTTGGGAGCCCAGGGTGGCGCTGCCCGCCGTGGAACCGGCCAGGGTCTGGCTCAGGGCGTCGACGAAGGTCGTTCGCCCCGCCTTGAAGCCGATGGTGTTGACGTTGGCGAGGTTGTTACCTATGACGTCCATCGCGACCTGGTGGTTGCGAAGACCTGAAATAGCGGAAAAGAATGAACGCATCATGGCTGAAAATCTCCTTTGCAAGGTTCGCGTCTGTCGGTCGGCGAACCAGGGCTTCCCCCGCCTGAGCGGGGGGCCTGCCCATTGTTAAGACTAGATAATCATGGCGCTGTCGATGTTGGTGACCAGTTTGTCCTTCATTTCATCGACGCCCATGGCGGTGACTACCGTGTTGTTTTTGATGCTGACGATCAGGGCGGTGTTGTTCATCACCACCAGTGATTCCCGGGCCCCTTTGCCCCGGGCTGTCTCCACGGCCCCTTCAAGCTTTGCCATATCGGCGGGGCTCATCTGCAGGTTTCTCCCCTTGAGCCGGTCGGCCGCATGCTCCGAAAACTTGAGCCCGACCTTTTCCTTGAGGATTTCCGCAAAAGATCCCGGACCTGAAGCCGGCGTCTGTGGCTGTGGCTGTGGTTGAGCTGGGCCACCAATTCCCCCCGGTCCTCTCAGGGGACCCACTATTGGTGGAAAGCCCTGATTGATCTTGTTGTTCACGGTATTACACCTCCTTTCGAAGCCGTACTAATTTATGCACCCGGCAATTTTACGCCGGTTACGTTGGTAATGGCTACACTCTTGCCGTTATCGAGCAACAGCATCGGTGTGTCGCCGGTGTAGCTGGTGCCGACTACCCTGCCGCTGACCGAAAGGGCTACTTCGTCCTTGTTCTGGGGCGGGATGGTGGCGGTTATCTGCTGACCAAGATAATTGGCGGCCAGCATCTTCTCCAGCCCTTTTTGTATTCCCTGGTTCTGGGAAAGAAGGGATTCGATGTTGGCGAGCTTCTCCAGTTCAGTAAACATCGCATTCTGGCTGAGAAACTCCTTGCTGTCCACCGGACTTATCGGGTCCTGGTTTTGCAGAGTTGCCACGAACATCTTGAGGAAGTCGTCCTTGCCGAGCACTGCGCCCGGGTTGGTGACCTGTCCTCCTGATGACGAGGTATGTTGATTTGATGAAATGGCATTTGTTGCCATGATATTTTTCTCCTTGTTAAATAGTCATGTCAAGCAGCCTGTCGACCTTCACCGGGTATGCCCGGGGAGTGGTGATGAACTGCTCCTGTCGCCGGGGCTCTGCTTCCCGGTGCATCGCGGGGTAGGCGTTCTGGCCTCGCCCGTCCTGCCACATGGGGTTCTGTCCCCTTTCCCAGCCGGAATTCATCCCCAGCGAAACGGAGATGCTGTCCGTCCTGAGGCCGACACTGCCCAGCGATTCCCGAAGCTGCCCCAGGTTGTTTTCCAGCATCTGCTTTGCCAGCGGGCTTTCCACGTGGATCTTTACCGCCACCTGGTCGCCCTCGACCGCCACCTTCATCTGAAGGTTTCCGAGATGCTCCGGCTGGAGCCTCACGGTGATTTCCGACGGCGACGGGATGTTGCGGCCTGCTGAAGCGGCTTTTTGTACGACCTGATCGATAAGGTCGTCCGCCGCTACTTCCGGTTTGGCCTGAGCAGCGACTTCCGCCACCTTTTCGCTAAAACCGGTTGCCGGCGAAGCTACTGTAGAAACAGTCTCCTTTCCGGTGACCGCATCGGCTACAAGAGTGCCTTTTGCCGGTTTCCCGGGAAGGGCTGCTTCCGATCCGCCGGTTTCCGCCACGGGAGATTTTTCACTGGTCCCTGCGGAACGACTGACGGACTCAACTACCGCCTGACCATTGGCCGGTTCCTGTTGCATGACGATTTCCACCGACCGTGAAGTGTGGTTCAGGACCCGAATCTCGGGTGCCGCCTTTGCCTTCACATCCATCGCCTGATTTGCGGCAGGCAATGGTTCGGCTTCCACTGTCGTG
>JAOUDF010000361.1 GCA_029859385.1 Nitrospirota bacterium | reverse complement strand
CTTTGCTGCTTATTTCATGCAACAGCAGTTATGGGCGACCATTATTCAGGTGGGCGAGGCCTCGAGAAAGACCGTTAAGGTGCAGACAATTAATCTTCTCGTGGCGGCCTTGCACTTTTTGCTTATCGGTGCGCTCTTTATTTACGACGGTCTTTCCGTCGCCTTTATTTTAGCCCTCATCATTGCGGAATTTGCCATGGCCTCGCTTGTCGCCTGGCTTATTCTCCGCGCGGGCACGAAGGGTCAGCAAGACGAAAGGTCGGCTCCGTTACCTTTTCGTCAGATGCTTGCAAAGTACGTTGAATACTGCAAGCCCTTGATGTTTCTTTCCTGGATAGGTTTCCTTTACAATTTTGCGGATACCTGGATGCTCCAGCGTTTCGGTGGGGCAAGCCAGCAGGGTTTTTATCAGGCTTCTTTTCAGTTTTCCGCCATAAGCCTCATTGCGACTTCGTCTGTTTTAAACGTATTCTGGAAGGAGATTGCCGAGGCAAACGACCGAGGGAATATCGAAAGGGTCGCGTTTCTGTATCGCCGTATGAACAGAGGGCTTATGATGTTCGGTTCTGTCGTTTCGGGTTTGTTGATACCATGGTCGTGGCATATCAGCATTGTCTTTTTGGGCGGCTCTTATGAAATGGCCGCGCCTGTCATGATGATTATGTTTTTTTTCCCGATCCATGCGTCAATGGGTCAGGTCAGCGGAACCATGTTTCTCGCAAGCGGCAGGACATACACGTATTTCCTGATAGGGGCCTTTTTCATGTTGATAAGCATACCCATATCTTATTTTATTCAGGCCCCCATTAAGGGGTTGCTTATCCCCGGGCTCGGCCTCGGAGCCATTGGCATGGCCCTTAAGATGGTATTAATAAACGTGGTCTCGGTCAATACGCAGGCGTGGTACGTTTCTCGACTCTGCAAGACAAGGTACGAATGGGCGTATCAGGTCGTCGGGATAGGCGGGATCGTCGCCATAGGTTATCTCTCGAAGACCTTTGCCGGCCTTTTTTGGAATTTGAACGAGCTGACGAATAAAATTTCGCTGATACTGCCGGTTGCCGTTTCTGCGTTCGTTTATTTGCTGCTTGTCTTCGTTTTCATTTGGATCGTGCCGTGGCTTGCCGGTCTTGAAAGGGACGAGATAAGATCGGGGCTCGCCAGGATATCGGCGCTGAGATTCAGGGACTGAGCCGTTAGCGACGCAGTTCCCCTGTTTTGCCCCGTGCGCCGCGATGCCCTTGCTCCCTTGCACGGCACTATTTAGTCTGATAATATGTCGGGATATCGAGCAAAGCGGGAACGTATGTGTCCTGAGGCGCCACGAGCGCCGCGTAAATATGCTTATAGTTGTCTGATGCGCAAAAAACATCAAGAAATCATGCGAAATGCCAATAGATCAGCGTTCAAATATTGAGGCGAACCCCTGTAGAGACAACATAAGACATCATGCCGTTATATTTTTCTTTTATCTGATCTCCTATTGGCTTATCCTCTTCAACAGGGGCCTTTTTCTTGACGACCCCGTAACAACCTCGTATTTTCTTCCGCTCGACGAACTTTCCAGGATCTATGCCGAGATAGGTTTCTTCTTTTATTGGCCGGCCTATGTGCACGATCTGGCTTTTAGGGCCGGGCAGGGCGCGGGAATTTTTATTGAAAGGGCCGTAATCTTCATGTCGTACCTCCTTTCGTCGTTTTTCCTCTACAATACGCTAAAAAGCGTAAAAGAGATCGACCACAGATCGAGGCTTATAATAACCATACTCTTTGCAATCTTTCCCATAAATCATTCGCGCGTCGCTATCTCGAACCTGAATTATGCGATCTCTCAAGTTTTCTTTTTTTTAGGGTTGAATCTTACCGCCGTTTTCGCTATGCGTTGGTCTGTCTTTGCGCGCATAGCCGCCCTGGCAGCGTTCTTTATTTCCTTTTCGACAAACTCCATCGTCTTTTTTTATACGATAGCTCTCGTCTACTTGTTTTATCGGCTTCAATCCGGGATAAACTTTAAAAGCTTTAAGGAATTTATCCGCAGGTATCCCGACTTTATTCTGCTCCCCGTTCTTTTCGTATCTGTAAAA
>JAOUDF010000108.1 GCA_029859385.1 Nitrospirota bacterium | reverse complement strand
ACGCTTCATTGAATCTCGCAAGCCAGCCGGAGACCAACGCTTCCATGCAAACTCATGCGCCGCCAGAGAGAGCTTGGCATAAAGCTCTTCATCGTTGACCAGCCGCTTAACCGCCAGAGCCATGTTTTCAAAATCGCGGCTTGGCACAAGAAGCGCAGTCTCTTCGTCTCTGAGCAGTACTTTTACCCAGTCACAGTTGTAAGCCACTATGGGAAGACCGCAAAGTGCTGCCTCTCTGAGAGACGTGCCGGTGAGGGTGGAAACAAAGATGTCAGCATCAGCATAATAGGCTGGAAGTTTCCAGTTCTCCACGGGTCCGACAAAATTCACAAGATGTTCGACGCCAAGATCTATTGCAAGCATCTCGAGTGATTTTCTTTCCGGCCCATCGCCAATCAAGCTAAGAGAAACTTCTCGACCATTCCACTCTTTAAATGGCACCATCATTCTTACAAGGTCATCAACAAGCTTCTCCTTGTGCAGTCTGCCTACATAGAGAAGCTTTACAATATCTTTATTCCTTGATCTTCTCGGCTCAATCTTCAATGCATCAAAGAATTCCTGAGAAGGAAGACAATCGGGACAGTTTTCCATCACGACAGTCTTTCCTCGGGTTACTCGGGAATCGTCAAGCCAATCGTAGATACCGCCCATGTTAACTACCTTGTGGGACGCCCTAAAACTCAAATTTATACCAATTTTTTCCAACCAGACAGGCAAAGAAGTAATTGAACCACTTGTCGCGTGCAAGTTATCTGGGTCACAAACTGGCATTAGATAAACGCGCTCTCGCAACAGAAGTCTTACAAGAAGCGTTGTCCACCATGAGAAAAATATATCGGCTGTAAGGTAGCGTGTAGGCCTGATTTCTTTAGCATACTCATAGAGCAGGAATGGGGCCATAAGAAGGTTCAAGTAGTCGTTGCCTCCTCCGAGACTGACAAGAATAGTTGAACCGTTGATGATAGGTTCTTTTTTCTTGCCTAAGAGATAGACAACATACACTCTGTCAAAATAGGCCTCGTAATGACGTGTATACCAGACATTGCCCTTGACGAGCATGGCATCTCTATCTGTTAAGGTAAACAGAATAAGTGTTCTCACTGTAGTCTGCTGACCCCATAACTTGAGCAGAGCCGACAAATCCCCACCTTACTCTGGTTGGTATGTATCATTTCACGAAACTGCAAGAAATGCTCTCCATTCCAAATCGCTTCCGAATCCTGCTCTAAAATGTTCCCCATGACGAACTTGCCTTGTGCATCTCTACAACAAGGCACCACATCACCATTGACCTGGATTGTCATCGAGTAATAGAGCCAAGGGCACTCATTATGAGGGATAACTTTCGGCCTCAGAATTCCTCTATCAAAGGCATCGGGATCGTAATACCAGTGCTCCCTGTCAGTTGGCAGCATTTCCTCGGCCTGCTCCATGTTTCTCACGCAGGGATCTATGATCACTGCTTTATCGACTCCAACCTCTTCCATTCTGCGCTCAAACTCAGGCACTTCATGCTCATTGTGCCGCATGAGTATGAAACCTGCCAGCACCTTCATTTGTGGTCTTTTTATTTCACGTATTCGTATTGTTGCCTCCATGTTCTTAATGACTCTTTCAAGATTGCTTCCAGATCGATACACCTGGTGAGTTGCCTGTGTCATCCCTCCCAACTGAAAACTCACCTCATCTATGCCGCTATCAACAAGTTTCTCTGGATCCACAACATCGCCGTTTGTGCAAGTGGTAACAAAGGGAACACCCTTCATTTTTGCGTAAGCTATCATTTCATAAGATTGTTTATTCATGAAAGGCTCTCCCATATAGTAGAACATTAGTGTATTTATATGGGGAGAAAGCTTGTCAATTATTAACCTGAACTGATCGAGCGACATGTGCTTTGAGGCACGCTCAAGAATTCCTGCCCCCGTCTCGCAGACAGAGCATTGAATATTACAGATTGTGGTAGGCTCGATAGTTACGTTCACAGGTCTACCGGCAACATAACGTGATCGCACAAAGAACGACCATGTAGAGCGGAGATATTCGATAGCACCCCTTTTCGAGGCAAGATAACCGCTGCAACCTTCGCCTAGAGCCCAAATTTTCATCGCCAAAACAAATAAAAAAGGATCCTTCTTAATGGTCTCCTTTATCCAATCAAGGCACACATTCAATCTTTTCACCATTTAATCAGGGATATTATTGAGGACGGGCAATCAGAGCGCTAGGAAGCAACTCGGATGATATTATCTACAAAACAGCTTACACTTTCTTGGCACGGACAGTAATACCTGCATCTTCGATGTTTTCATGAGCCAAAAGCAATCCATTTTCTTTTAACCAATCTCGAATTTCATTCTCTGTATGTCGCCAAGCAAAGCGGGGCGTATACCAATCGTAGTTTATATGCACATTTTCATCAAAAGTGAAATCGGCGTTCCAAAAACACTTGAACATTGTATAGTAGATCAATCTCTGTATATCGTAATTTCCAGCCTTTATATCGAGCAGAGGGATATCTTCCTCGATACTCACCGATACTTTCAATTCGGAAAGATTTTTCCCCAGCTTGGTCAGGGACTCGAGAGAGCGCCAAGCATCTTCTGGTTCGAGATGGGCAATCTGTTCACGAATATAATCATCCGCGTATTCTCTCAACGGTGCTTTTTTGCGATAGACATAAAAACCGAATTCTCCATTCTTCGCTAGCAGTGGAACAAGTGCCATAAAAGCAACTTTTGTATCTGGTGTATGATGAAGCACTCCTTCGCTAATGATAAAATCTACAGAGCCCTGCTTAAGAGGGGGACGAGTTAAGTCAGCCTGAATGAAAAAAACGTTATTAGCCTTTTTTTCACGGGCATGTCGAGCAGCTTCATCGACACATTCTGAAAGTTCTAGCCCAATAACCAATGATCTTGAATTTGCTGATGCCATCCTTAACGCTTCACGACCCAACCCACAGCCAGCATCTAAGCAGACCTTCTCTTCGCTAAAGTACTTTTCATAATTCACTTTATTCTTCCAGCCATATCGGGGCAAAAGCCATTCTTCCATGAACTGAGCAGTTTTACCTTCAATTCCCCACCAATGCTGCTTAGTCCATTTATGGCCAAAAGTCTTTTGCACCTGCACATCTGAACTTGATTGAGCTTTGATATCCAGTGATCTTATATTATCACTAAGCTTGGAACCCCATTTAGTGATAAATTCTGCATCGCTTGGCCGCAAGGGCCCAGGTATGAACAGTCTTGGTATCCCATTTTCTATTGGATACCAATGACCGCAGTCACATGTAAGTACACCTTCAATGACGTCTAATTCATTCGGCGTAAATGTTTGAACGTTTAGATTACCACCACAACCAGGACACCTTAGCAGATCCAGAAATCGTAATAATAATGACTGTTTCATGCGTTCAATTAGCCTCCTTTATATTTAAAATGACCTTCTCACTATACAAGAGTGTCGTACCAATTAATGCGGCTCTTCGCAATGGCACAAATCTAACCGTCAAGATAATCACCAATTCTTATGCCGAGCCTCTTTGCCAGCAACAATCCATTTCCAGTCGAGTCACTACATTCGATCTCTGTTAGAAGCAAGTGACTGTGCCGATCCACTGTCGCCACGAGAATTCCCTTCAGAAGTTCAGCACTGTCCATAATTGCCAACACTTCACCGGGTCTACCTATGTATTCCACATTCGGTGTCTCATAAATCTCACATTCCCATACGGTCAGACGCTTACCTTTGAAAAATGAGAACGCTCCAGGATATGGTCTAGTTTGAGCTCGAACAAAATTGTATATGTTTAGTGCAGGGTTGGACCAGTTTATTAAGCCATCATCAGGGGAACGTTGAGGCCAGAATTCAGGATGTCCTTCAGGCAACTGTGCTTGAATACATCGAGGTGCGGTCCCGTCAGCAATTTGAGGCAATATCTTCTTCAGCATATCGAGACTGACTTCCTCTATTTTCTTATAGACTGTTGCTATTGTGTCACTAAAACCTATTGGAACAGCTATTTGACTTATAATGTCACCACTATCAACTCCATCATCAAAATAGAACAAACTCGCGCCGACTTCTTGCTCTCCTTGTATAATGGCCCATACAAGTGGAGCACCACCTCTGTATCGCGGCAACAATGAAGCATGAATCCCTGCTACCCCCTTAGGCGTACTATTCAATACTACTCTCGGAATCATATGGTACCAACCAACTACGAGAATAAAATCCGGCGCCCAACAGCGTAATGCTTCAAGCAGGAAATCATCTGTCATTTTTTCCCGCAGTTGGACCAATGGTATTCTTAGTCTTTGGCAGGTTGTCTCAAAATCAGCATGTAATACATTGGTTACGTTTTTCCCCTTGCTGTAAGAGATACAAAATGAACGTGGAGCTGTCACAACGCCAACCAATTCAACACATGGTAAGGAGGCTGCAACCTCCAAACAACGGAGCCCAAAGTTAGATGCACCAATAAAAACGACTCTCATGATTAAGACTTTTCTAGAAATTTTCTATGCCACTGTTCAAAGTTTAACAGCGACCAGATGAACAACCGTCTGTTCTGCTTACCTTCTATATGCTCATCCAGTAATTTCTGCACAGCGGCTCGACCCATAAAGTCAAATACTCTTGCATGTCCATTGTATAAAGTCTTCCGAACGTATTCGATGCTATCACCCCTGAACCAAGATGCATCCGGCGCTGAAAAACCCTGCTTTTCCGCATTAGTAACATCAGCCGGTATATACCGCTCCATTACATTACGCAGCAGTAGCTTGCCATCATTACTCTTCTTGCAGTACCAAGCGGCTTTAGGTTCTGGCTCGTTTTCGTTAAGTTTTACAACTTCGGTCAAGTTTCTAAGTTTCAGCCTAGTCGGTACGTTCATAGCGAAGTCAACCAAATCGTTATCTAAAAATGGCACCCTGGTCTCCAAACCATGAGCCATGCTGAGCTTATCCTCTACCACCAGCAAGCCATGGAGAAAGGTCTTCGCCTCAAAATAAAGGGAATGATTGATATAGTCCTCTGGCCGCGTAAGGTTTTCTGCATGATCATGGAATACGCTTCTAAAGATGTCCCGTGTCCACACATGAGAAATTTTGTCCCATATCGGGCTGAAAACCTCATGAATTGTCTTGTTGGGGATCAGCCTCTGCCAAAACTGGTAGTATTTATCCACATAGTGTTCGAAATCGTCATTCACCACGGCGCGGTAGTATCTCCACGGATACCCGCAGAACAGTTCATCGCCACCGGCTCCGGAAAGTACAACTTTTACAAATTTTGAGGCAAGCTGCGCCACATAGTAATTGGGATAGCTCTGCCCCACCCTCGGCTCTTCAAGGTGCCAAGCGAGCTTGGGAAGCACCCGCTCCATGTCCCCTGCCTTCAGGACCATCTCGTAGTGCTCGGTCTTGAACAGGTAGGACATGTACTCAGCCTTCTGCCGCTCGTCGAATCCCATCTCGAGGCCAGAAGCCGAATTGAGATCGAACCCGCAGGTGAAGGTCTTGATATAGGGCAACTGCATCGCGGCGATTGCCGTAATTGAGCCTGAATCCATTCCGCCGCTCAGGTAGGAACCTACATCGACGTCGCTCACCAATTGTCTGTTGACTGCCTGCTTAAATAGCCGATCCAATTCTTCGAGATATTCCTCATCCCGCAAGGGATGATCAGGTTCCCTGAAATGGAAATCCCAATAACTCATAGTTCGTAGTTCGTGGTTCGTGGTTGACAATGGTAAGTAAGCGTATGAACCGGCTGGAAAAAGCTTTATACCTTTCAGTAGGGTCTTGTCCGTAAATATGTTCTGGAAGGTGAAGTACTCCAGAAGGGCTTCCAGGTCGACCTCTCGCTCTACGGCAGGATGGGCAAGGATCGCCTTTTGTTCCGAGCCGAACAGGAATGTGTTTCCCTGAAAGGTGTAATAAAGCGGTTTTATACCGTATCGATCCCTGGCGAGAAAAAGCTCCTGCCTGCTCTTGTCCCATATGGCGAGCGCAAACATGCCGTTGAATTTTTCGACGCACCCCGAACCCCATTCGACGTAAGCATTAAGGACTACCTCTGAATCGGTTCTGGAATGAAAGTGATGCCCCAGACTCTCTAATTCGGCTCGCAACTCCTGGAAGTTGTAAATTTCTCCATTATACGTTAACGCGTACTGTTTGTCCTGAGTCACCATTGGCTGATGGCCGGCCGGTGACAGATCGATGATTGCAAGGCGGCGATGTCCCAATCCGACGAAACTGTCTGTGTAGAACCCTTCACCATCAGGCCCGCGATGCGCAATGGCATCAGTCATTTTTCTCAGGAGAACAGGTGAAACGGGTTCCCCGTTAAGATTGTAAATGCCCGCGATTCCGCACATTCGCTAAACAATCTCCTTTATGGCGGTTACTACGTAATCGTAGTCTTCAGATGTCATGCGATTGTGCAAAGGAATCGCCATCGTATTCTGATCGCAATCACGGGCTGCCGGGAAGTCTTCCGGTCGCAAGCCATATTTTTCCCGATACAGGCCAAGCATATGCACTGCATGGGTACCTGGCCTGGTACTAATACCTTTCGATTGTAAGCAGGCCATGATTTCATTGCGGGAAATTGGCGCTTTGCTTTCATCCACGTAGCACACATACGCCTGCCAGCTGTGGTCATATCCTTCAGGAACAAAAGGGGGACGGAGCCACGGAATATCTGCCAGATTCTCAGAGTAGTACCGGGCCCACGAGCGCCTTTCAGCAATGAACCGGTCCAACTTGGAGAGTTGGACCAGCCCCACCGCCCCCTGGAGATCGGTCATGCGGTAATTGAAACCAAGCAGATTAAATTCCGGAAGCAGGTATGGCTGAGGCCCTTTGTGTCGCTGCTCTTCCGAAAGACTCGCCCCGTGATTGCGCAGCATATTCATCTTCTCGGCCAAAGCATTGTCGTTCGTCGTAACCATACCGCCTTCGCCGGTAGTTACTGATTTGCGTGGATGGAAGGAAAAAGCGGCGGCATGCCCCAATGAACCTGCACTCCGCCCCTTGTAAGCACTACCGGCCGCACAGGCGGCATCTTCTATTACGGGAACCCCTGGAGCCGCTGATTTGATGGCATCGATGTCGGCACATAGGCCAAACAGATGGACCGCAATGATAGCCTTCGTTCTCTGTGTAACTTTAGCTGCTATCTGGTTAGGGTCGATATTGAAAGTATGCGGATCGATATCAACAAATATCGGTGTCGCCCCGCAGTACAGTACCACATTGGCAGTAGCCACCCACGTAAATGCCGGAACGATCACTTCATCACCCGCCCCGATGTCCATGGCTGCGAGAATAAGATGAAGCGCAGTAGTGCAGCTGGTCGTCGCCAGACCATAGGCGACATTGTGCCGGGCCGCAAAGGCCTTCTCAAACTCCGCAACCTTTGGCCCCTGGGTGAGCCAGCCGGTCATGAGCGGATCCTTTACTGCATGCCACTCTTCCTCGCCGGTGCAGGGTAGTGATATCTGGATGTTTCTATGCTCAGTCATTCACGATCCCCGCTGGTCCATATATCTGGTGAACAATTCCATCAGCAGTCATTCGCCACGACTCCCCGCAGGTATGGCCCGTCCACTGGTCGCACGGTCCGCAAAGGTTATCGGGATAGTTCTGCCGGACCTCTCTTAAACGAGTTGATTCCCAAGCCTCTTTAATAGTGGCGGTATTGAGGTCTACCCCCTTTTCAGTTTCCCATATGTGGTTGCACCTGGAAATTGTACCATCGGCTGCAATTACCAGAGTATCCGTTAACTTCGGGCAGAAGGTTCTGGGGATGTCAAACTCGTATCCACCCTTTCCAAAAACACCGTCCTTTGTATGCTCATCGTAAAGCCTAACGCTGTCGAAACCTCCCAACTCCGGCAAATCCAATATTCCAGAGAGGATTTTATCCGTGCTGCTTTCACCCTTTACGAATGAAACCTGCACCGTTGGAGCGCTGTCGTTGGCCCGCGATGTCAGGAACTCCCTTGAATACACGTACCCCTTGTCGGAGTGTATGCTGAACGTCACGAACTCGCAGCGCATCAGTACTTCACGATGCCTGTTGGCAGGGAAATGTCCGTTGGTCGAGATGTGTACTCTCAGAGACCTGTCCAGTGCATATTCCAGTAGGCTGCTGAATTCGGGGTGCAGCATCGATTCTCCTCGCCAGAACGGGAGGATTATGGAATCGGGAGAGGCTTCGGTAATCTCGCCTATAAGCTTCTCCCACAGACCACGAGCCATGAACCCGTCTTTTTCGTCGATGAAATGCCTGGGGCACATCGAACAGGCGAGATTGCAGAGAGGGGTCAATTCAATGACGATTCTTTTTGGAAATTCAGAGATCATAAATATACGTTTAATTTCTCAGACCTTTTCCCTGGCTGGCACAAGGATAGCGTTATCAACCATATAGGTGTTGCCACAAGAACCACACTCAAGTTCCCCGCTGTTCCCTACCAGAGTAGTACCGCACTTGCACGCCCACCCTATCTGGCGGGCAGGGACGCCGGCTACAATGGCATGATTCTGGACGTCGGATTTG
>JAOUDF010000360.1 GCA_029859385.1 Nitrospirota bacterium | reverse complement strand
ATCAACGTAAAGGAGGCCTCGAAGGCAAACGACACGTATCCGGCGATGTGGGCCGACCTTTCCCATCCCGCGATTATCGGCACAAGTACCGCATCTACACTTAACGAACGCGCCGTCTGAGCGTATTGTTCCGCGTCAAGGGCGCGCTTTGCGTCATGGGCCTTGCCTTCGGCCCTTACGGTCGAATACCCCAGGCTCATAGCCTTGTCTTGCGCGAGGTCTGAAATCAGTCCGCCTACCCTTGCGCCGTCGTTCGCGGTCTCGTCCTCCTTGTCCTGCCATGCGGCCCCAAGCACGGCCACCTTGACCGGCGCCGCGCTTTCGAAGTCAGGCGCTAGCTTGTGCGTGACGTCAAGCGAACTGCAGCCCGGCAAAAACAAGGCCGACAATATAATCAGGGCGCAAAACGCGCCGGACAAAATTCTTGTCATCACAGCCCCCGCTTTACGGCCGGCCTTACCTGCAAGGCAAACTTTCCGGCCGGCGTGGCGACATAGTCCTGCGAAAGGGTTTTTACTATTCGATCCATGACCGCTGCCGAATCGCCGGTAATGATTGCATTGAACCTTATTCTACCCCTGACCATTTTATCATAGGTTACGTCCTTGACGTTGGGGACCTTTTTCAGGGCGCTGACAAAGGCGCTCATCGTATTATAATCCGCAAAATCAGTGCATACTATCGCAAGCCGCGTATTTATGACGCCCTGGCCCGATGCGGCCGCCAATCTGGCAAGGTCTTTTCTCAAACGCACGTCGTCTATTCCCGCCTCTATGCGGACGTGATAGGCGTCTACCCCTACAGAGGCCACGGCCCCCGGCACAGGCGAGGCCGTTCCGGAAGGAGGCTCGATATCCATGTGCGTCATCCAGCCCTCGGAAAGCAGTTTGTATGTGAGCACGTAAACGGACGACTTTGTAAGTACCCTCTCATCGACCACTTCTCTCAGCTCGGCCTCTTTCTTTGGGTCTTCTTCCCTTAAGATTATCGTAACGGCCTCGGCCACGGCGACACTGTACGCGTCTTCGAGTGCCCGTCTCTTGAAGTCCGGCCTCTCGTCGTTCTTAACGGCAATGCCTTCTGCCTTAACGGTCATAGACTGCGCCGCATCGGCGCCGTGCGAACTGGAGGGCGCAAACTGCATCAGGGCGGCAACGGCAACGATTCCGGTTAGCTTAACGATGTCAAAATAGCTTTTCTTCAACTCAGGTGTCTCCTTATCCGAGCGATTATACCCGTTTTGTCGGCCGATGAATACCACTTTATATCCGTATCCTTCCTGAACCATGTCATCTGGCGCTTTGCGTAACGGCGCGTATTCTTCTTTATCTCTGCGATCGCCTCGGAAAGCCCGGTCCCGCCCGAAAGGTATCTGGCGATCTCCTTATACCCCAGAGAGCCCATTGACTTAAGGCCCGGCCCCGCACCGTCAATGCGCCCGTCGTAGCGCTCTATCAGGACGCGGACTTCGTCCACGAGGCCCGAGACGATCATTTCATCAACACGCCTGTCAATGGCCTCGCAGAGTTCCTTGCGCTCGACGTTTATGCCGATCTTCAGCGCGTCGTAACGCGACTCGGAAAACCCGTGCTCCGCCTGAAATTCCGAGATGGGTTTATTCGATATCGCAAAGACCTCAAGCGCCCTTACGACCCTTCTTACGTTATTCGGGTGCGTCCTTTTTGCGGCCTCGGGGTCCGCCTCCTTTAGCCTTTCGTACAGCGCCTCAGTTCCACTGGCCTGCGCAAATTCAAGGAGCTCCTCCCTTACGGAAGCGTCCGCACCGGGCCCGGCAAAGAGCCCGCCGAGCAGGGCCTTTATGTAAAGGCCGGTGCCGCCGACGACAAAGACGTTCCTGTCTCTCGACAGTATATCGCTTACGGCGGCCTGCGCGTCGTCAGCGAATCTTGCGGCCGTATAATCCTCGTCCGGTTCCACGACGTCAACAAGATGATGCGCGATCTTTCGCCTCTGTTCTGGCGTCGGCTTGGCGGAGCCTATGTCCAGGCTTCTATAGACCTGCACGGAATCGGCGCTGACGATCTCGGCGTTGAAGGTTCCGGCAAGCTCGCAGGCGAGCGCGCTCTTTCCGCAGGCCGTC